>DASXOZ010000009.1 GCA_036493895.1 Candidatus Binatia bacterium
GGGGGGGCCTGGGCCGAAACTTTCGAAGCATCCGTGAATCCGATCAGACCTATCGCCGCCAGTGCGAGGCAGCGGACACCAATCACTGACATTCGAGGGCCCTCCGGCACGTTTCTTCTGGGAAGGACGGTATACTTACTCCGATGTCAGCATCAACAGCCACTATTGAAAAAAATGTAAATAGTCCTCGGCGGGGTGGGTTTGCGGCCTCTCCATGTGGTCACGGTCACCTTTTTCGGTCCGCGATCGGTCGTTGGCCGTGGGATTGCCCGGACACCCGGCCCGATCGACTCTGCGGTTCGTCCGGACAAAAAGGCCCGATCCCGGGCCGACTTGCGCGGCGCCGTGCAACGACACCAAGGCACTATGACAACCAATCCCGCACCCCCCTCGGACGTCCCCCTGCTGCTTCTCCACGGATTTCTCGGCTGCAAGGACGACTGGCACGAGGTCGCGACTTCGCTGCAGACCGGGCGCCGCGTGGCCGCCTTCGACCTTCCCGGCCATGGGCAGGCGGCCGATGCGCGCGAGGACGGCGACTGCAGCATGGACGCGACTGCCCATCGCATCGAGGCGGTGCTCGAGGCGCTCGAGGCGCCGCAGGGCCACCTGATCGGCCATTCTCTCGGCGCGCGCGCCGCGTTGTACTTCGCGGCGACGCGGCCGGGGTGCGTCGCATCGCTGGTGCTCGAAAGTGCCTCGGCCGGATTACCCGACGGTGCCGGTCGCGACGCGCAGCGCCGCGCCGACGAAGAGAGGATGCGAACGCTGCTGTCGCGAGGACTCGAGGCGTTCGTCGACGAGTGGGAGACGCTCGCGCTGCTGGCGACGCAGAAAACCCTTCCCGCCGACGTTCTCGCGGCGCAGCGCGCGCGGCGCCTTCGCGGCGACGGCGAGGCGATCGCGAGAAGCCTTCGTGACGCGGGAGCTGCCGCGCATCCGTGGCTCGGCGAGCACCTCGCGAAGATCGACGCGCCGGTGCTGCTGATCGCCGGTGCACGCGACAGCGAGCACGTCGCGCTCGCACGCGAGCTCAAGCACGGGCTGCCGCACGCGCACCTGGAGATCGTCCCCGGTGCCGGTCACGACGTGCACCTGGAAAAGCCGCAGGAGTTCGTTGCAATCGTCGACGAGTTCCTCGGGCATCACGCGGGTGCGCACCACCACTGAAGCGGTGGTCTCCACTCCACGCCAGCGCGCATGAAACGGAAGCCGGCGTACAGTGGATGTGCGGCGGTGTCCCGGCGTCAGATCAGCGCCGCCGCCCTCGACAGCACCCAGAAGCACGCCGCCGTGCCCATCGCGTAGACGGGAATGCGCTGCGACCAGCGCGGCAGGCTCCTGGTGACTGTGTCGAGCGAGGCCCATGCCGCCAGCACCAGGACGACGAAGATGACCTGCCCGATCTCGATGCCGACGTTGAACGACAGCAGCGCCATCGGCACGTCGTTGTCCGGCAGTCCCGCCGCCTTGAGCGCTCCCGCAAAGCTCAGGCCGTGCAGCAACCCGAACGAGAACGCCATCGCCCACGGTCGCCGTCGAAGCAGCGTCGAATCCGGCGCCGCATCGCGAGCCAGCTCGACCGCAAGAACGTAGATCGTGAACGCGATGACCACTTCGGCGGGCCCCTGCGGCACCGAGATGATCTGCAGCGCCGACAGCGCCAGCGTCACCGAGTGTCCGATCGTGAACGCCGTGATCGTGGCGAACAGCTGCCGCGTTCCCCCGGTCAGCAGAAGCAGGCCGAAGACGAACAGCAGGTGGTCGATGCCGCTGGCGATGTGCTCCATGCCGAGGCGCGCGTAGTCGCGAAAGACGTCGCTGCGGGTCGGTGCCGGCACGACGGTGACCGTGGGATGGCCGGCGCCGAGCACGCGCCGGTCCACCGAGCCGTCGCGCAGCGTGATGCGTACCAGGGCGTCGGTGGTCTCCAGACCCTCGATCCCGATCGTCTTGCCGACCAGCCCTCCGTCGCAGACCATGACCCATCGCGAAACGGTCGCGTCCCCTAAGTCGTCTTCGGACGCATCGCCGTCGCGATGGCACTGGGGCGGCAGGTCGGCGACCAGATGCATGCCCGGCATCTTCGCGCTCGGCGCTTTCCAGCGGACGTCGATCTTGCCGTCTTCCCGCTCGGTCAGCTCGAACAGCACGGGGTCGAGCGCATGGGCCAGCGACGGCAAGGGCGCGAGCACGCGCAGCGCAAGCATCGCGCACACGCACCAGGAAGCGATGCCGCGTAGCCGCAGCGGACGAACGCGCCGCTCAGCTTCGGCCGATGTCATCGGGGCCATGGCCCACCTCTCGCCGCACGGCGTCCTCGTCGATGCGAACGGTGTACTGGCTGCGCAATTTGTCGAGGTACGCGACGACCCTCTGCTCGCGTCTTTCGGTCTGGCAGGCGGTTTCCGCACGCGAGCGCACTTCGGCGAGCTCGGGCGTGCGCGCATCGAAGCGCTTGCGGATGAACACGACGTGCCAGCCGTACGGCGACGCGATCGGCTCCGACCATGCGTCGGCAGGCAGCGCGAGCGCCGCGTCGGCAAACGCGGCGCCGAAATACTTGGTCAGGTCGTCGCGCCTCTGCGCGTCGAGCGAAGAGCCCATCACGAACGGATCCCCGCCGAGCGACGACGCCACCTCCTCGCCGTGCCCTTGCGCCAGCGCCGCCGCCTTCTCCGCTGCGTCGCGGGCACCGTCGGCGCCGCGACGTCCGCGGTCGAAGAACACCTGCCTCAGGCTGATGCGGCCGGCTTGCTGGTATAAACCGAGATGGGCCTGATACCACGACTCGAGCTCGGCATCGGTCGGCGGCGGCGTCGCGCGACCGACGACGAGGCGGATCTTTTCGATCAGGATGTTGCGCACGATCGGGTCGGTCAGGTGCAGTCCCATCGCGAGCGCGCGACGATACAGCTCGTCGTCGCTCTCGCCGCGGTCCTCGCCGAGAAAACGCATCTTCTGCTCGAGGCGGTAGGCGATCGAGCGATCCGCCTGCTCGAAACCGCTGGCGACGGCCTCGCGAAACAGGATCTCCTCATCGACGAAGTTGCGGATCAGCGCGCGAATGTCCGCTTCGCTGACGCTGGCGTGGTTGGCCAGCGTGTAGTCGCGCACCATTCCGTGAATGCGCGCCGCGTTGACGTCGATCTGGCGGGCTGCCGCAGGAGGGGCCGATGCCGCATTGCCGCCGAGCCACTGGGACAGCGCGAAAAACGCCGATCCGGCCACGGCAAAATGAAACGCCGGAGCCGCAAGGAGGCGGCGCAGCCTGGAGCGCCGCGTAGCCCCTGCGGAAGACGGAACCGCGAGTGTCCCTGTACGGGAAACGGACGGCTCGCCCGAAGGCGAGCCCGAGAGCTGGAGGTCCGGCATCGGCGGCGACGATTCTCCCGCAGCACGAGTGCCGGACCAACCGGCGGTCTCAGAACGTCAGCGACAGCTTCGGATCGGCAAAGGTCCAGTCCGATTTGACCGACGAATCGTAAGTGCCCGACGTCAGCTCGAACGTCAATGCCTGGCTCGCCTTGGCGATCGACGAAAGGTCGGTCAGTCCCTTGATCTTCAGTGTCGCGAAGCCCTTCGAGATCTTGATCGACAGGCCCGTCAGGCCCGAGTTCGCGCCGGTCTTGTCCTTGTACGAGTACGACGCGCCCGGCTTCTTCACTGTCATCGTTGCGGCCGGCAGCGTCACCGTCCACGCCGTGGTGTCGTCGCTGATCGTCAGCGTCAGCGCGTTGGTTGCCGGGTCGAGCTCGGGCGGCGACTTCGGAATGATCGCCGTGATCTGCAGCTTGTCCTCTCCCGCGGTCTTGCCGAACTGGACGCGGCCCTTGGTCATGCCGACGCGGCCCGGGTGGTACCAGATCGGGGAAGCAACGGCGCGTTCCTGGATCGTCTGCGGGATCTGCGGATCGCAGCACTCGGTGGCGCCCGGCGGAACCGACGACGGATTGGAGCAGTCGACCGCCGGTGTCGTACCGCAGGTGCCGGCGGATTTGGCAGTACAGTCTGCGTTGATTTCACACAGCGCCGGATACGCCGTGTCGCAGGGACCAACCGGGACATCCGCATAGTTGTTGTTCGGATCTTCGCGCACGCAGTCGTCGTTCGTCGCGCAGGTGCGAGTCGGGTCGGCGTGGCAGGATTGCAGCAGCACCGAGCAGGTCTTCAGCTCGGTGCACAGCCGGTGGCTCCAGCGGCAGACCGGATCCTCGAGCACGCGCAGGTAGTAGAACGCATTCTGCGTCGCATCGAAGTCGGGGTCTTCCCACACCGAGCACAGCGTGGCGAAACCCTTGTTCGCGTTGGTTTCGTTGCAGGTCGCGAGATCGACGTCCGCACCGTTGCTCGGGTCGCCGGCGACTTCGTAGACCTTCTCGGAGGTCTGCTCGGTCGCGCTGTCGATCCACCCCTTGATGATCTGCGCATGCTGCAGCGGGGTTCCCGGCCTCGCCGTCGCGCCCGGATCCATGTTGGCCATGATTGCAAAGCGCGGCGACAGCTTGCCGCGTACCGGCCCGATGTCGCCGCCCATCGGCACACCCTTGTCGTAGCCGTTGGCGACGAAATCGGCATTGCCGCACATGTCGAGCGGATAGCGACCGGCGAATGAGCGCACGATCGGTCGCGTGCCGCTCGTCGAGTACGTCTCCTTGCGCTTCATCGCCGCGAAGATCGCGTCACGGGAATTTTCTTCGGCCCATACCACCGAAAGTCCACCGCCGTTGGCCTGGATCTTCGAAGGAGGGGTCGCTTCGGCGAGGATGAAGGCCGGCTCCGAATCGGCGACGCCGCTGAAACCGATCTTGCCGTAGTCGATCTCGCTCGTCGCGCCGGGAACGCCGTTGTGCGTGTCGGTAGCCCCGATGAAACCGAGCGCGAACGGATTGACGCCGAGCGACGCTTCGATCTGCAGTCCGAGCTTCAGTGCACCGCGCGCATAGGCGGTGGACTTGAATTTGGTCGGATCCCAGGTCGGCACCTCCGTCGTGAGCTGCTGGCGGGAAAGCTTCTCGAAGTTGCAGAGCTCGTCGGTCGTGCCGACGACGCCGTCACGGCACTCGGAGTCGCCCTTGACCTGGGTCAGCTCCATGATCGGCTCCATCGATGCACGCAGCGCCGCTTGCTGCGCCGTGATCTTCGTCATTCCCGTCACGTCGAACTTCGAGAACATCTGGTCATTGGCGATGTTCGAGTTGTGCGGAATGGCGAGCACGTCGCAGTTGGTCGACGAATCCTTGCACTGCAACTGGAGCTGCGTCCACAGGCCTTCGGCGGTGTTCTGCTCGTAGTAGCTGGTCGGCAGGACAGGCACTTCGGCGTTGCGGAAGATCACGTTGCGGTGGAGGTTGTTGCCGAAGGTGTTGCCGCTCCACTCGTAGGCGACGAAGGTCGTGAACGAGCACGCGTTGCTGCGATCGTAGAACTGCTCGGCCGCCGTCTGGATGTCGCCCCAGACGTTCGTCGCCTCGGTACGGCAGTCCTGGTAGTCCGGAGCCGCTCCGCAGATGTTCGGGTCGCGCGAGGGAAACTCCGTCGTCAGCGCCGTGAAGAAGGTGACGAAGGCTTTCGGCAACGGATTGGTCGGATGGTAGTCGCGAGAAAACGTCGCGCGCAGGTCCTGGCAGGTTTGCGCGTTGTAGCCGTCGTACCCGGGGTTGAGACAGATCTTGGCTTCGCCGAAACCCTCGGAGTGATCGGTGATCGCGGTGAAGTCGAGCGGAGTTTCGATCGTCGCGAAGCGCCCGGGGTTGTTCGACGCGTCGTAGGGCGGCAGTCCCACCTGAGTCCCGAGCGCGAAATTGTAGGCGTCGTACGGAGTGTTGCGCGTGCGCGCGAGCACCGCATCGGCCGAGTACTTGGTGTGGACGTGGGTGTCGCCGAAGAACGGGTGGCGCAGCGGGTAGTAGTTGTCGCAGTCGGCGTGGGCCTCGGTGCGCGTCCAGTCCTTGGCGGGCGGAGGAGGCGGATCGGCGAACGCCGAGGACGCGGCCGCCCCGAACATCACCGTCACTGCCCCGAAAGTGACAAGCGCCCTGCGGCCGACCGGCCCGGTCTTGATGGTCCCGCCCATGTGTGGAGTCCTCCCGCCGCGAAAATGAAAAATCCGCCGGCGGATGCCTTTTAACAGTTGGCAGGAGGGGTGACAATTGATATTCGTCCGGGTCGTGGTCACCCCCGAGAAATCCACCCCTGCGCCTCCCTTGATCCCCCGAAAGGAGGATGGTCGGACCCTCCGGTCCGCCAACACCCGACTTTCGGTGGCCGAGGCCTACCTCAACCTCCTCGACGGAGGCGACCTGCGCCCCACTGCCAAGGCCATCGCCGCCGAGGCCGGTGTCTCCGAGCGCGCAGTCTTTCGCCACTTCCAGGACATGGAGACGCTTCACAGCGAGGCCGCTGCGCTGCAGATCCAGCGCGTCTCGCGCGAGATCCCCGATCCCGCGCCGACATCCGGCCGCTTGGTGGAAAGGGCATCCCAGCTCGCGATCCGCTGGTGCGCGCTCAACGAGCGAGTCACCCCGGTGCGACGCGTGGCGCTGCTCCACGAGCCTTTCGCTCCCGAGGTCGCACGACGCCTTGCATGGATACGCGGGATCGCCAGCACCGAGATCGAACAGACGTTTCTTCCCGAGCTCGACGCCATGAGCCAAGAGGCGCGGCGCCGAAAGGTCGCGGCGCTGGCCGTCTGCGTAGCGTGGGAAACGTGGAGCGAGATCCGCCAGCGCCAGCAGCTCGACATCGACGCGGCAAGGGAAACCGTGACGTCGATGCTGGTGTGCATGTTCGCTCCGGCAGTCGCCTGAGTCGCCGGCTCGACCTCGCCCGAAATCGCATTTGCGGCCGGTGCCCGCGCGTTTTCACGCGACCGGCCGCGGTGCGCCAGCTCATCTGAGGGATGTTTACTTGCGGGCCCGTGCTCGCTACGTATTTCCGCCGCAGTCGGCACAGCCGCTGCCAAGCGCCATCCAAAGAGAACCGTCCAGCAAGCACCATCGAGCCATCGAGCCCATCGAGCCATCGAGCCTATCGAGCAGGAGCAACCCAGATGGACATGTCGTACACGCCCGAGCAGATCGCGTTTCGCGACGAGGTGCGTCGCTTCATCGCGGGGGCGATGCCTCCCGAGATCCGGCACAAGGCCGAAAACGGCGGTCACTACGAGCACGCCGAGACGATGCAGTGGCATCGCATCCTGCACCAGAAAGGCTGGTCCGCGCCGCACTGGCCGAAGGAAGTGGGCGGCGCCGGCTGGGATTCGGCGCAGCGCCACATCTTCAGCGAAGAAATGGTTCGGGCCAACGCACCGAGCCTGTCGCCGTTCGGTCTTACGATGGTCGGCCCGCTGATCATCCAGTTCGGCACCGACGAGCAGAAACAGCGCTTTCTGCCGAAGATCCTCTCCGGTGAAGAAGTCTGGTGCCAGGGCTACAGCGAGCCGAACTCCGGCTCCGATCTGGCAAGCCTCCAGCTTCGCGCCGAAAAAGAAGGCGACGACTACATCCTGAACGGCCAGAAGACCTGGACCAGCCACGCGCAGTACGCCGACTGGATCTTCGTGCTCGCGCGCACCAGCGCCGCCGGCAAGCAGCAGGAAGGCATCTCGTTCCTGCTGGCCGATCTCAAGAACACGCCGGGCGTCGAAGTGAAGCCGTTCATGACGATCGGCGGCACGCTGGCGTTCTCGGAAACGTGGTTCGACAATGCGCGAGTGCCGCAGGCCAACCGCGTCGGTCCCGAGAACCAGGGATGGACGATGGCCAAGGCGCTGCTCGGCCACGAGCGCACGTCGATCGGCGGAGTGGCCGAATCGAGCCGCCTGCTGAACATGGTGCGCCGCATCGCGCGCGACACGCGTGTCGGCGGCAAGACGCTGATGGAAGACGCGACGTTTCGCCGGCGCCTTGCCCGGCTCGAGATCCGCCTTCGCACCGTCGGCATGGCCAACCTTCGCACGCTTGCTTCCGCGCAGCTCGGCCATGCGCCGGGGCCGGAGAGCTCGATTCTCAAGATCGCCGGCACCGAGGTGCAGCAGGAGATCACGGAGCTGGCGATGGACGCGATGGGCCACAACGCGATGGGCTGGTACGATTCGCCCACCGATGCGATGCCCGAGTACCAGCTCTGGATGGCGTCCAACTTCAACTACCTGCGCGCCTCGACGATCTACGGCGGCAGCAACGAGATCCAGAAGAACATCATCTCGAAGATGATCCTGGGGCTGCCGCCGAGCTGAAGCGTTGGGGTCAGGCACCAGAGGAATGGGGTCAGGCACCATTCCTCTGGTGCCTGACCCCATCACTACTCTGTAATAATGGACGACGAATGAATTTCGAGCTTAGTGAAGAACAGAAAATGATGGTCGACGCGGTACGCCGCTTCGTCGACAAGGACTCTCCTGTCACGCGCTTTCGCCAGATGCGCACGACGGACGTCGGCTACGAGCCGAAGGTCTGGAAGACGATGGCCGACAACGGCTGGCTGGCCGTCGCGTTTCCGGAAGCGCACGGCGGCTACGGCGGCAGCTTCGTCGATACGTCGCTCATTCTGGAACAGTTCGGCCGCGGGCTGGTGCCCGAGCCGTACATCGCATCGGTCGTGCTCGCCGGCGGGCTTCTTTCGCGCCTTGGCAACGACATGCAGATCGAGAAGTTTCTTGCGCCGATGCTCGAAGGACGCACGACGCTCGCGTTCGCGTACGCCGAGAAGCAGAGCCGCTACGACGCGACCGACTGCGAGACCACGGCGACAAAATCCGGCAGCGGCTATACGATCCGCGGCGAAAAAGTCTGGGTTCTGAACGGCCACGCCGCCGACGCGATCGTCGTCGCCGCGCGCACGTCCGGCGGCTCGCGCGATGCCGACGGGCTTTCGCTGTTCGTCGTCGATGGCGACGCGCCGGGTCTCCAGCGCACCCGCGTGCACGGAATGGACGGTCACTCGACCGCGCTTCTGCGTTTGGACGGAGTCGAAGTCGGCGCCGATCGCCTGCTCGGAAAGGAAGGCAAAGCATCCGAGGCGGTCGAGTGGGCGCTCGACCGCGGCGCCGCGGCGGCAGTAGCCGAAGCGCAGGGACAGCTCGCGTCGCTGTTCACGATGACCGTGGACTACTTAAAGCAGCGCAAGCAGTTCGGGCGCGCAATCGGCTCTTTCCAGGCCCTCCAGCACCGCGCCAGCGACATGTTCGCCGAGGTCGAGCTGTGCAAGGGCATGATGATCCTCTCCGCGATCCGCGTGGACTCGGCGGATGCGAACGAGCGGCGCGCAGCGATCTCCGCGGCCAAGGTGCAGCTCCAGCAGGGCGGCTGGTACGTGCAGGAAAACTCGATCCAGCTCTTCGGCGGCATCGCGATCACCGACGAGCAGGACGTGGGGCTGTACTTCAAGAGGATCCGCGTGCTGCAGGCGCTGTTCGGCGATGCCGATTGGCACCTTGGGCGATATGCGTCGCTGCCGGGGTTTGATGGGGCGGCGAGATGACATTGTCGTGATACGCTTGGGCGCCGTCCCCGCTCGCGCTAGACTCGCTCGGTGAAGTCGGTCGCCGACACCATGCGACGCGAGCTCGACGCAGAAGTAGCCCGGATGTCGCCCGAGCAGCGAGTCGAGCTCGCGCTGCGGCTCGGACAGGAAGCAATCGATACGCTCGCAAGCGCCAGCGGCATCAGCCGCGACGAAGCTCGCGAAATCTTTCGCCGCAACAATCAGATCGGGCGCCGCCCGTCGAAATCGGCCGGCTACGACGGATGAACCTGCTTGCCGACGTGGTCGCCGCGCTGGCTGCGCGCGGCATGCAGGTAGCCGTCATCGGCGCCACGGCGATGGCCGCCCACGGTGTGGCGCGCGCAACGACGGATGTCGATCTGCTGCTGGCCGAGGTCGAAGCACTGAAGCCGCATGTATGGGAGGACCTCCGCGCAGGGGGCGCACAGGTCGAGATCCGCCGCGGAGAGGTCGACGACCCGCTTACCGGCGTCATCCGCATTCGTCGCGACGGCGAATCCCCGATCGACGTCGTCATCGGAAACCACCCGTGGCAGCGGCGAATCGTCGAGCGGGCAGTGCGGCAGAAGATCCACGGCACCTCGGCGCCCGTCGCGACGCGTTACGACCTGATTCTTCTCAAGCTCTATGCCGGCTCGCCGCAGGATCGCTGGGACATCGCGCGGCTGATCGACGAGTCTTCCGACCCTCGGCTCGTCGGCCAGGTCGAGCAGGAGCTCACGGACCTGCCCGCCGAGTGCGCGGGAATCTGGCAGAGCATCGTCGAATCGCGCAACTGACGAGGCGCGGGTTCCTTACGACCCGGCGTGGACGCCGGTATGTTCGCCACAACTGCCAGCGTGCGGGCCTGCCGCCTGCCGACCGTACGCGCTTCCCGGCCACCCGCTGCCCGAACGCCGAGCTTACGGGAATTTCCGGATTGCATCAGTTCCAGCGCGGGTCCACGCTGACACGGCAGCGGCTTTGGCCGCAGCCGGAGCCGTCGTATCAGGCCGCTTCGGACCGTCCCCGGGAGGACCAGCTCATGACCGATCGTCGTTCCACTTTCGCGCCTGCGGCGCGCCGCGCCGCCGTTTTTGCCGCCCTCTTGCTGCTCGCCCTGCCCCGCCTGGCCGTCGCCGAGTTTCCGTGGCCGCCATGCAACGGCTGCCCCGACACCAGCGACTACAAGGCCTACATGCACACGGTGGTGACCAATCCGCCCGCGCTCCCGAACGAAGTCGGGCAGTACGACTTCCGCGCGTCCTCCCTTGTCGATCCGTCGTTGCCGAATTCCGCCGAGGAGCTCAGCGGCGTCGCTGGCATGAGCATCGACACGGCGTGGCAACTGACGACCGGTCGCCCGGACGTGCTCGTCGCCCACCTGGACTCCGGCATCCGCTACGACAGCGACAACGTGCGCAAGGCGGCGCTCAACGCCGGCGAGCTTCCGCTTCCGGAGGGAAGTGCCGTCTACGACCGCAACGGCGACGGCGTGTTCAACATCGAGGACTACTTCTCGACCGATCCGTCGCACCCCTACCAGGACTCGCGCGTCCACGATGCGGACGGCAACGGCATCATCGATCCGCGCGATCTCATCCTGATCTTCAGCGACGGCGTCGACACGGACCATAACGGCTACGTCGACGACATCTGCGGCTGGGACGTTCACGAGAACGACAATGACCCGTTCGATGACGCCGGCTACGGCCACGGCACCGGCGAATCCAAGGACTCCAGCGGCGAAGCGAACAACGGAGGATCCTGGGGCGTGTCGCCCAACGGGATGTTCGTGCCGATCAAGGTCGCCGACAGCTTCGTCGCCGACGGCAACGATTTCGGCAAAGGTGTCGCCTACGCGCTGGATCGCGGCGTCAGCGTGATCTCCGAAGCTCTCGGGGCGCTGAACAATACCAAGCTCGCGCAGGATGCAGTCGAGTACGCCTTCCAGCGCGGCGTGCCGATGGTGCTCTCGGCCGCCGACGAGCAGAGCTACCACCACAATTTTCCGGCGGTGTACGCCCACGGATTCTGGGCGAACTCCGTGCGGCCGGACGACAATTTCCTCGTCACGAACAAGTCCAACCTGCTGCTGAACGGCTGCACGAACTTCAGCGGACGCGCCGATGTCGCGATTGCGTCCAACTCGTGCTCGTCGGAGGCCACCGGCCGCTCGGCCGGCATCTTCTCGCTGATGCTCTCGCAGGCGAAGAACCAGATCGAGCGCGGAGCGATCACGGCGGACCCGCACACGGGCAAGCCGCTGTCGCCGCTGGAAATCTACCAGCTCATGAAGATGACGGCCGACGACATCGACTTCTCGTCGACCGCACCGAACACGCTCACGCCGAATTCCGCGCTGCTCAGCATTTTCCCTAACCTGACCGACGAGCGCTTCCCGTCGCACGCGGGCTTCGACAAATTCTTCGGCTACGGCCGCGCCAACGTGCGCCACGCGCTCGACCGCATCGCCGCCGGGACGATTCCGCCCGAAGCCGACATTACGTCGCCCGGCTGGTTCACGAACTTCGACCCGTCGGTCACGGCCTCGCTGCCCATCCACGGAACGGTCGCTGCCTACCGCGATTCCAACAATGCGAGCTACGTCGTCGACTGGGCTTGCGGCGTCGCTCCTCTCGAGAGTGAATTCGCGACCCACACGATCGGCTCGGGCAATCTTGGCGGCACTGCGATCGAGGACGGGCCCCTGGCGAGCCTCGATACTGCCTCCACTGCCGCCGCCTGCGGCTTTGCGGGCATCACGCTGCCGCGTACCAACGAGGACGATTTCGACGAATCCTATGCGATCACGATCCGCGTCACCGTCCAGGACAGCCTCGGCAATGTCGGCCAGGCGCGCCGCAACGTGACGCTGCACCAGGACGCGGGCCTGCTGCCTGGCTTCCCGATCAGCGTCAGCGTGTCCGGCGACTCGCCGCCGCTGCTTCACGACCTCGACAAGGACGGCGCCCAGGACATCGTCTTCGGAGCTTCCGACGGCAAGATCCACGCGCTGCACTCCGACGGCACCGAGCTCAGCGGCTGGCCCGTGCAGACCCACGCGCTGGCGCTTCCTTCGACGGTTTCGTTCGGTGACCTCGGCACCGATTACCATTCGGCCGTGCTCGCCGGCATCGCGATCGGCGACATCGACCAGGACGGCAATGACGAAGTCATCGCCGCGGACATGGACGGCTCGGTCTACGCGTTCCACCGCGATGGCACGACGGTTTCCGGCTTTCCGGCGACGCTCAATCCCGCGTTCTCGGCGCCCTCGCTCCGCAACCAGGCCAATCGCCTCGATTACGGCGTCATCGCTTCGCCGACCCTCGCGGACCTGGACGGCGACGGAAAGCTCGAGATCCTCGTCGCCGCGATGGATCGCCACCTCTACGTGTTCAACAACGACGGTACCCAGCACACGGGATTCCCGGTGCTCGTCGTCGACCAGAGCGAGATGTCCAGCGTCAACGCGGACAATGGGCAGGTGGTGTGGAAGACGATCTCCGGCCAGAGCGTCGGCTCGATCGGAACCAAGCTGCTCAGCTCGCCGTCGGTCGGCGATATCGACGGCGACGGCAAGCCCGACATCGTGATCGGATCCAACGAGGAGTACGTGCGCGGCGAGACCGCGAACTTCTTCATCAACAATTCTGTATTCAACGGGCTGATGACGGGGCTCGACCTGCCGAACGGCCGCGTCTACGCGATCTCTCACCTCGGCAATCTCGATCCGGCAGTCGCGTCCAATCCGTCCGGGCCTTTCCTACCCGGCTGGCCGGTCAAAATCGGGCTTCTGATCTCCGACCTGCTGCCGACCGTCGGCCACGGCGTCACCGCGGCGCCGGTGCTGGCCGACATCGACGATGACGGCGACGACGAAGTCTTCATCAACGGCAACAACGGTCCGGCCTACCTGCTGCAGGGCGACGGCACGTCCGTGTTCGGCGCATCCGGCGGCAAGTACAAGGTCATGAGCCCGGTGCTCACGGCCGGAAACAATCCGGATGCTTCGAGCAACGATTTCCCGCTGACCTTCGGGCTGCTCGGCGGCGGCGCCGCCGGTGATTTCTTCTCGAGCGGCGTCATGGATTTCGCGCTGCCGAGCGTCGGTGGTCACCAGCTTCTCGACGCGCAGGGCCCGGCGCTGCAAGGTCCGGGCGATCACCAGATGATGGCGTGGTCGGCCGACGGAAAGTCGCTGCCGGCGTTCCCCGCGCGAAACGAAGATCTCCAGTTCCTGTCCTCGCCGGCGATTGCCGACGTCGACGGTGACGGCGTGGCCGAAATTCTCCAGGGAAGCGGCGGCTATTACCTGCATGCATTCGGCGCCAACGGCGGAGAGCCGACGGGATGGCCGAAGTTCACCGGAGGCTGGATGGTCGGCTCGGCTACGGCCGGCGACATCAACGGCGACGGCAAGATCGACGTCGTCGCGATCACGCGCGAGGGCAACCTGTATGCCTGGGGCACCGGCGCCGACTACGAGCGAACGGGCGCCAAGAGCGTGCAGTGGGCAACGGCGTCGCACGACGTGCAGCGCAGCGGAAACATCAACTCGGGCGTCGCCACTTCGCCGTCGCCCGGCGGCTGCAGCTCCGAGTACCGCTCGGTGATCCAGAAAGTCTCGCTCAAGCACCCGGACGGCGCGGCCAACGACAAGTTCCTCGTCTCGGGCTTCGTCAACATGACCGGACGCACGCTCGACCCGGTGGCAAACGACGTCGAAGTGACCGTCGGCGGTCCCGATGCCGCGCAGCTCGACGTCGTGATCCCGCACGGCAGCTTCAAGGCCAACGCAACCGGCACGACCTTCTCGTACTCGGCCAAGGCGCCGGGCGTCACCAAGGTGAAGCTGCAGCTCAAGAACGGGTTCTGGCGCTGGCAGCTCAAGGGCAGCGACGTCGATGCGACGCCGTCGGATGAGCGCGTGTTCGCCAGAGTGAGGGTAGGCGGCGTCTGTTTCGAGCGGTCGCGCTCCTGCGTCCCCAACACCAAGGGCGACGCTCTCAAGTGCGTGCCCCCGATGTAGAAACCGGGACAATCACGAGAGCACCGGCCGGTCACGCATTTTTGCACTTCGTGTAGTCCGGGACAGGTACGTATTTCACCGGCCGTGAGCGGCCTGTATTCTGTACCTGTTCCGGATTCCCGATGAGTGACGATCGCCATCCGCTCGACCGGCTGCGGCCGGAGCTGACGCTACTCGACGCGACACTGCTGGTTGTCTCTTCGGTCATCGGCGTCGGCATCTTTCTTACACCCGGCACGGTCGCCGACGACCTGCCGCGCACGTCGGCTTTCCTGGCGGCGTGGATTTTCGGTGGTCTGCTGTCGCTGGCCGGAGCACTGGCCAATGCCGAGCTCGGCGCGATGTATCCCCGCGCGGGCGGCGACTACGTCTACCTTCGCGAAGCGTGGCATCCGCTGGCGGGCTTCCTCGTCGGCTGGCTGTCGTTCTTCGTCATTTACGCCGGCACCGTCGCCACGCTCGCCGTCGGCTTCGCCGAAGGCCTCGGCAACTTCGTGATCCTGGGTGACGGCGCGCGCACCGCCGTCGCGATCGCGATCACGATCGGCACCTCGGCGGTCCACTATCGCGGCGTGCGCCTTGCCGCGTGGGTCAACAACGTGACGGGCGGGTTCAAGATCCTCGCGCTCGTCGCGCTTGGCCTCGCGGGCCTGATCGTCACCCCGGCCAATCCTCTACCGCCGCCGGCCACGCCGCCCATTCCCGGCGACGTCACGCTGCTCGGGTTCGCGCTTGCGCTCTCTCCGGTGCTGTTCAGCTATCTCGGATGGAATGCGTCCGTTTACGTCGCGAGCGAAATCCATCGCCCCGCCCGCAACGTACCGCTCTCGCTGTTCCTCGGGCTTGCGATCTCGACGGTCATCTACCTGCTGGTCAACGTCTATTACCTCTGCGCGCTGCCGATCGATGCGCTGCGCGGCGAGCTGCACGTCGGCGAGGCGGCTGCGCGCGTGTTCTTCGGCGAACAGGGCGCAACGGTCGCGGGGTTTCTCATTCTCGCGTCCGTGCTGAGCTGCCTCAACGCCACCATTCTCGTCGGCCCCCGCATCGCGTACGCCATGGCGCTGGACGGGCTCTTTCCGCTCGCGGTCCAGGGCGTTCACCACCGCTATCGAACGCCGCACATCGCGATCGTCGTGCAGGCCGTGTTTGCGATCACGCTGATCCTGCTGCTCAAGCGTTTCCCGAGCGTCCTCGACTACACGACGTTCGCGATCGTGCTCGCGACGATGGCCGACACCGCCGCGCTCTATGCGCTGCGCCGGCGCCAGCCCGACCGTACGCGGCCGTACCGCGCGTGGGGTTATCCGGTGGTGCCTGCGCTGTACCTCGTTGCCAACGGCGGCATCGCGATCGCGATGCTGTGGGGACGTCCGCTCGAGTGCGCGGCGGCGCTGGCAGTCACCGCTACCGCGCTTCCGGCTTATGCGTTTTTTACGCGCCGGCGCTGAGGGGCTCGAGCGATTCCATGAAATCGGTCTCGTGCGCTACCCGGCGCGCCGGGACGGCAGAGCACGCGCATGCGCGACGCCGCTCACGCTTCTTGCCGTGCCGGATGGCCCCGCAACCATTCTTCGGATCTGCCCTTGTGTCCGCACTCTGAGTACCACTGGCCTGATCTACCCAGAGCTGGAGCGACGGCGAGAAGTGCATGCAGCAGCGCGCCGACCTCGTCGGCCGCTACCAGGGGGCGGAGCTGGAACGCCTCCTCCAGCAGCTTCGGCGCCGAGGCCGACGTCGAGCGCTCCGAAGAGGCGTCCGGCTTCTTCCGCTTCGCCCACCAGCGCGTCTACGGCCAGGAATAGATGGGGTCAGGCACCATTCCTCTGGTGCCTGACCCCATTACATCCCCGCTATAAGTTCCGCGGGCTTGCGTCGGGGGTGGACGGGGAATAGCTCCCGCGGGCATGAAGCGGAGTCCCCGCGTTCTCGCGAATTGCGTCGTCGTCGCAGCTCTTGCGCTCAGCCAGACCGCGCAGGCCCACCACTACAACCGCGGCCACCTCGTCACGGACTACGCCCCGTGCCTGCCCGGCAGCGCCAACACCTCGACGTCCGACGGCGTTGCGGCCTGCTCTCCGCCCGTTCCCGTTTCCGACTGCGCGACCAGCCCGACGACGGCGCTGAGGCTCGGGTCGAGCGGCGCCACGTCGTTCCTGATGCAGGTCTCGGGGCGCCGCCGCACGCGCATCTACGACGGCAACCCGACGCTGGAAACGCGGGTGCTGCTGCGCGACGTCCAGGACTGCAGCGGCGAGTCGTACAAGGGCCAGCTCGACGTGCGCACGATCCTTCGCGTCCACAGCCAGGACCCCGCGTGCAGCACCGGCATGTGCACGCTGCCGGACATCTCCTTCGACGAGTCGCTGACGTGCGGGACTGGCGGATTCTGCAAGATGCACGCCGATGCCAGCCAGGCCTTCGCGATGGAAGGAATTCCTCCGCTGCCCGTGGACCACGGCTACACGGCCGAAGTCGTCGCGCTGGAGGTGCTCGATCTTGCGGGAAAGCCGTTCCTCGCAACGGGGCTCAGCTCGGGGGACGACGTCCTGCCGGTGATCGCGTCCGCGAAGCAGCCGCGCTGGCTCGATTCGATGTTTGCGGCGATCGCTCCGCCCGATGCCGAAGCGTACGGCGCCAACGGCGCCGGCCCTTCGTCCGATCTCATCGCCCGCTACATCCGCTCGTTCGCGCCGTGCCTTCCCGCAGACACCGACACGACGACGGGCGACGGACAGGCGGCTTGCGTCGCGGTGGCGTATTCCGACTGCTCCGCCGATCCGGTCAACGCGGTGATCCCGGTCGTCCCCGACAGCGGCAATTTCGATTCGGATACCAAGGGACGCGGCAAGATCGACATCGCGCTGCCCGGCGACGAAACGATGGTCGTCCAGGGGTACCTGCGAAACCTTCTCGATTGCAGCTCGGCCGGCTACAGCGGCCCGTTGCAGGTGGATGCGCAGTTCCGCACCACCGTGCGCGACGCGGGATGCTCGGGCGGTGTGTGCACGCTGGTGGACGGGCCGCTGCTGCACTCCGTCGTCCAGATCACGGGCGGCAGCGCCACCGTCGCCGATCCCCATCCATTCGCCGACCTCAACGGGTTGTCCGGCCCGCAAAGTTTCAGCGCGCAGGTGATCAACGCGCGCTTCCTCGACCGCTCCGGCAACGCCGTGCTCACCGGCCCGTCGCTGCTGGTGCGCTGCAACAGCGTCGACGGCGCACCGTTCTGTTTCGGAAACTGACGGAACGATCGGTGCCCATGAAGCGCCGGCGACGACGCGGCATGCGGGACAGGCACGCATGACGCGGAGTGCTTCCGCGCGTCATGCGTACCTGTCCCCGAAAAATCAGCGCTTGTACTTCAGCAGCAGGTTGAACAGCAGCGAGTGCTTCTTGCCGTACGGCGGGTAGAACTGCTCGACGCCCGGCAGCTTCGGGTTGGTGTGCACGGGGCGCAGCTTGCTCATTTCGACGAAGCCTTCGCGCCCGTGGTAATGGCCCATGCCGCTGCTGCCGACGCCGCCGAACGGCAGGTCGTGCTGGGCCACGTGCATCACGCAGTTGTTGATCGTGACGCCGCCGGAGATCGTCCCGTAGATCAGCTTGTTCTCCTTCTCCTTGTCGTTGGTGAAGAAGTAGAAGCCGAGCGGGCGGTCCTTCGAGTTCACGTACGCGAGCACTTCGTCCAGGCTCTGGTAGGTCTTGACCGGCAGCAGCGGCCCGAAGATCTCCTCGCGCATCACGATCATCTCGTCGGTGGGGTTGAGCACGAGATGCGGCGGGAACTTGCGCAGGTTGTCGTCGAACGTGGCTCCCGGGATCAGGGGAACGATCTCGGCACCGCGCGCCGCCGCGTCGTCCAGGGTCATCTTCAGCCGCTTGTAGGCCTTTTCATCGATCAGCGAGGTGTAGCTCGAGTCGGAGACGTTGCTGTAGCGCTGGGGCAGGATCTTCCTGCACGCGGCAACGAAGGCGTCGCGCCTGGAAGCGGGCACCATCACGTAGTCGGGCGCCAGGCAGGTCTGGCCCGCGTTGACGTACTTCGCATACAGGATGCGCGAGGCCGCCGTCTCGATGTCGAAGTCGTCGCAGACGACCGTCGGCGACTTGCCGCCGAGCTCCAGCGTGACCGGCGTCAGGTTCTCGGCTGCGGCGCGCATCACGTTGCGGCCGGCGTCGGCCGAACCCGTGAACAGCAGGTGATCGAACGGAAGGCTCGAGAAGTCGCTGCCCTTGACGCCGGGCAGGATCGCCACCGTGTCCTCGGGGAACACCTCGGCGAACTTCTGGGCAAGGAAGCGGCACAGGTTCGTCGAGTTGGCCGCCATCTTGACCATGCAGCGGTTGCCGGCGGCCAGCGCGCTCGTCAGCGGCCCGATCAGCAGGAACAGCGGGTAGTTCCACGGAACGACGATCCCGACGACACCCTTGGGCTGGGGAATCAGCCGGTTCTTGGCGGTCGCGAACAGGATCGAGACGTGGCGCCGTTCGGGTGCCATCCACTTGGCGACTTTTTTCTTTGCGTCGCGGATGCCGTCGATGCTGGTGAAGATCTCGAGCAGCTTGGTCTCCTCGGCGCAGCGGTGGCCGAAGTCCTTGCCGATCATCTCCGCGATGCGATCGACGTTCTGGACCAGGATGTTCTCGAGCTTGGCAAGATTGGCCTTGCGCTCGTCGAGACTCGGAAAGGGATGCTTGAGCCAGGCCTCCCTCTGAAGCTGGAAGACTCTGTCACACTCGTTTTCGACCGAGTGAACGATTCGAAGCTGGGCGGTCTGCGCCATGATGAATGCCTCCTCGAATTTCGGGCCGCGTCCGTGTTCCCGGTAAAAGGGTTCGCGACAGCCGGGGGTGAGGGATCGTTGCCGCTGCAGGCTGCCGAGACAAGGCGAATCCATCGGCCCCCGTTTCGCAGGGAAAATACGCCGAAACTGCGTCGCAGCGAGCGGGCAGATGTCGCCGTCACGACCCCGCTCCGAGGGTGAAGACGACGCCGTGCGAGTGGCCCTCAACTCGCCAGGCTGCCGAGATCCGACCAGCGCGGGACACACGGCTTTGTCGCCACTGCATAGCGGCGTTCGCATGCGAGCGCAGGTGCGTGCGTTTCCATGAGAAACGCACGGGTCGCTGCTTCGGTCGGCGAGTCGATGATGGTCCTATGCTGGACGGTCGCCGCCTCGCGAGGTGGACGCGGATGAGGTTCGCTGAGGAGAGGCGGCGACCGGCTGAAAAGCCGATCGGTTGCTGGAGACGCGCGGCAGACCGCAACAGATGCGCAATGAAAGCGCACGTTACGCGCTCAAAGCGATAGATCAGAGCTTTTCGAAAACCTTCGCAGCCCTTCCCAGAAGCTCCCTGGCCGCAAGCAGCGGAGCCGTGGTCGTCGTTGCGACCGCAATCCATCCCGCAGCGATCGAAGCCACGAAAAAGGCCGATGCGAGGCCCTCGAGCGAGTGCAGCGGAGAAATCGCCGCCGGACGCGCAGCGGCCGTCACCAGACGGTCGCGACCTGCGATGCGACGGGCCACGACGGTCCGGAGCTGTCGACGTCGTGCTGCGGCCGGATCCATCTCCGGGATCGAAGTAAGGTGTGATGCCCGCATCGCTGATTTCCCTCCGAACACTCTCCGAACACTCCGGCCGGGCCGGTCGGTCTCCAGTGTTGGTTAGCGTGTTCCGACGTCGGGCTGCAACAGGTATTCGAGCATCTCGCCGGTCCTGACCGAATTCTCATTTTCACGACGCAGATCCTTGCGCGCATGCGAGATTCGTCGTGATCCAACTCGCGCAATTTTGTCCACGTTCCGAGCCGGGAGACGGGATCGGCGCCGCGAAAAAACGGTGCCGTGCCTGACGCGATGCGCCGGCGCGGGCTTCGTCCGCCGGCCCGCAGCTTCGCCGGCGTCCGCCAGGTCATGCGACCGATGGTCGCTTTCGCGCCCCCGCCTGCGCGTGTATGTTCCGCCTCCATGCTGCATTCGTTTTTCGTCCAGTGGTTCCAGCTTTCGCGGGAGTGGGGCTACACCGGCGTCTTCCTGCTGATGGCGCTCGAATCGACGGTGTTTCCCATTCCGAGCGAAGTCGTGCTCCCGCCGGCTGCGTACTGGGCCCAGCAGGGCGAGTTCAGCTTCTGGTCGATCGTGGTGGCCGGCACGCTTGGTTCGTGGTTCGGCTCGACGATCTCGTACTTCGTCGCCAAGGCCGTCGGCCGCCCGCTGATCCTGCGCTACGGCAAGTACGTCTTCGTTCCCGAAAAGAAATGGCTGCTCGCCGAGCAATGGGTGCAGGCCTACTCGGCAGCCGGCATCTTCTTCGCGCGCCTGCTGCCCGTCGTGCGTCACCTCATTTCCCTTCCTGCCGGCGCAACACGCGTCCCGTACGCGACCTTCTCGACGATGACGCTCGCCGGCTCCTTCCTGTGGAGCCTCGTGCTGGCATGGTTCGGAGCCGAGGTGCTTTCGAGCCAGCCCAACCTGCTCGGCGATCCGGACGCGCTGCGAATGGTGCTCAAGCAGAAGCTGATGTGGTTCATCGGCGCGGCCGTCGCGTTCCTGGCTGCCTACGTGCTCGTCGAGCTGCTCGGGCGGCGCCTTCGCCGCCAGGCGCGCGTGGTCTGATCGGGGCGACGCCGACCTCCCACCGAAAAAAAATCTCGAAGACGGCGCGACGCGGCAGCGGCGCCCACGCTGTTGCGCCGCTCGGCAAAGATTTTGATGCTCAAGTGAAGCGCGGCACGACCTTTCGCCGTCGTTTCGGCAGCCGCGGACGCGCAGGCGGATTTTTGCGCGCGATGCAAATCGCGCGAGCCCGCAGGTGCTTCGGCCGCGACGGGAAGCCGCCGTTACCCCATGCTAGCGTCCCGCCCCATGCCGCCCGCCGATGACGCTCTCACTCCCGCTGCCAGGAGGCAGCTCGACCGCTGGCTTCGTCACTGGGGCGCCGACTCCCTTGTCGGCGCGCTCAAGGTCGAATTCTCGCCGCGACTGCGGCGCGCGTTCGGACGCTGCTACCAGCAACAGAAAATCATCCGGCTGACCGCATCGCTGCGCGACAGCCAAAGCCACCTGTTCGAGGAGATCCTCTGCCACGAGGCGGCCCACGCCGCCGTCTACGAGCTGCACGGCGACGCCGCGCGCCCCCACGGCGAGCAGTGGGAAGAGTTGATGCGAGTCGCGGGGTTCGAGCCCCGAGTGCGCATTCCCGTCGTCGTACGCACTGTCCGGGGGCGCGATGGATCGCGCGCGTTGTACCTGCACCGGTGCCCGGTCTGCGACCGCGCGCGCAGCGCATCGCGACCGATGCGACACTGGCGCTGCCGTGCCTGCGCAACATCGGGGCGCGACGGACGGCTCGTGATCCAGCGCGGATCGCAGCGCCCGCGCCGCGAACGGCAGGCAGCCGCGATCGGGAAGCACCGCAAGCGCAGATCGGTCATCTCGAGCAAGCGCCGCGGCTAGCCGGCTGCGGGGAAACCCCGGACCGGGATCCGTGCGTCGATTGCGCGCGACACCAAGGCGCGAAAACGCCGCGGAAGCTGCGTGCCATCCCGAAGCGCTCCTCCGCGGATGCGGCGTGACGATCCTGGCCTGGCCCGGCTCACCACCACGCCTGCGGTGACCACAAATGCGAAGGGCGGGACCGCTGTAGCGGCCCCGCCCTTCTTTTTCGCATCACGATGATGCGAAGCGCTTGCGCCTCAGATCACGGGCACGAATCGATCGTGCAGTCGTCGAAGCGCGCTTCCTGGCAGGCGTGCGGGCTCGAGGCCGGCGTGTTCTTCGGACAGAACCCGATGCCCTCGTTGCACATCTCCGCCGCGTGGCAGTTGCCCTCGAACGGCACGCAGGTCTGCGGGACGTTCGGGCACGGCGTGTTGATGTCGCAGGCGGTCTGCGTGTCGACCTCGCAGGTGCCGCCCTGCGTGCAGGCCTGAGGCAGGCTCGGGCAGGACCCGAGGTCGCCGCCGCAGTTCGTGTCGGTGTTGACCTCGCAGGTACCCGTCGCGCACCCGCCGTCGACGATGTGCCCGCCGTTGTTGAAGCAGTCGAGCTGGGAGACGCAGTCCCCGAGCGTCGGGCCGTTCTGCACCGGCGTGCCGGCACACAGGGCGCTGCAGTCGCTGAACTTGTCGGTGATGTACTTGAGCACCACCGCGTCGCAGTCGGTCGGATGACCGCTGATCGCGCAGTTGAGCTCGGCCGCGACGAGCTGGCGGTAGAGCTGCCTCTGGTGCACGCCCTTGGTGCGCATGCACAGGCCCTCCAGGTCGGAGGTCAGGCCGAGACCCTCCAGGAACGGGCTCGACGCGTTGCTGGTCGCCGAGATCGTTTCGCCGCACACCGAGAACGGGCCGTTCAGGTCGATGATCGTCTGGCCGATGTTCGTGGAGCCCGTGTGCTCGAAGCCGCTGTGCGTGGCCCAGAATCCCGGGCTGCGGCAGATGTCCTGCGTACAGATGAACGTGCTCACGCAGCCGCCGTCGGCAATCGAGCAGACGTCGTCCGTGCACGCGTTCTGGTCGTCGCAGTTCGCGTTGTTCTCGGTGTGCACGCACTGCTGGCCGGCCTCGTCGCACGAGTCGTCCGTGCAGGCGATCGGGTCCGAGCAGTCGCGCGTCGTCCCGTGGCACTCGCCGCCGGCGCAGACGTCATTGATGGTGCAGAACAGGCCGTCGTTGCACGAGGCCGTGTTGTCCGGGTGGATGCACGCGCCGCTGCCGTCGCAGTGGTCGTCGGTGCAGACGTTGGTGTCCGGCGTGCACGTCTGGCTGGAGGGCGCGAAGCCGTCGGCGGGGCAGCTGCCCGAGGCGCCGGTGCAGTGCTCGGCGACGTCACACTCGCCGGCGCTGGCGCGGCAGACCACCGAGGAGCCGGCAACGCTGTCGCCCGGACAATTGGCCGAGGTGCCAGTGCAGCTTTCGGCGACGTCGCAGACGCCGAGGGCCGGGCGGCACACGCTCGACAGGAACTGGTCGGCGGGGCAGCCGGCCGAGGTGCCGGTGCAGGTCTCCGCGGTATCGCAGACGCCAGCCGAAGCACGGCAAAGCGTGCCGCCGGTGACGAAGCAGTTGTCGGCCGCCTCGTTGCAAACGTTGGCGCAGGTGCCGCCGTTCGTGCACGGATCACCCGAGTGCCCGCAGCTGCCGCTCGCGCAGATGTCGGTGCCGTTGCAGAAAATGCCGTCGTCGCAGGGCGCGGTGTTCGGGTCGTGGCTGCAACCGAACAAGTCGCCGCCGGAGCCGACCGCCGGGTGGCAGACTTCGTCCGTGCAGGGGTTGCCGTCGTCGGCGTTCGTGCTGCAGTCCGCGTTGGTGACGCAACGCGGCGCCGCCAGGTTGGTCGGGATCTGCGCGCACTGGCACTTCGAGCCGGTTCCGGGAATCAGATCCGCATTGGTCGAGCAGTTGACCTGGGCGTTGTTGTCGTAGCTCGCGCAGATCGCGAGATCGAAGAAGCCGTTTCCGTCCGCGTCCCTGCAGGTGACGGTGACGTTGTTCACCGGAACGGCGAGGGCCTGGTTCTTCGGCTTGTCGCCGCAGTTGTCGCTGTCGATCTGCTCCGCACCGGCAGTGGGAACGTCGAGGTTGGTGGGAACGTCGAAGACGCTGCAGGTCCCGGTGAGCGCCTGCGTGCTGTCCGCACCGATGTAGAACCCGAGGTCGTAGCGCGTCGTCGAGTTGGCGTCGACGTTGAGGGTCCCGTCGAACGTGAACGTTCCGCCGGCACCGGTGCAGTTGTTCGAGATGACGTTCGTGACGGTCACGGACGCGACGCCGAGGTCGTTCGCGGTGCACTGCAGTCCGGTGTTGCCGGCGACATCACCCATGCAATTGAGAGCGAATGCCTGGCCGCTCCAGCCGATCGTGCCGGCCAGGACCGCTGCGAGCGTTCCCGCAACCAGGCCGCCGGCCGAGCCGCGGCCGAAAATCGAAACCTTTGAAATGTTCATACGTATCCTCTCCTTTCCTTGGACGAGCCGGTCTGGCCCCGGCTCCTGTTTGGCGCCTTCGTCCTCAGCGGCGCCGCGTCCCCCTGTTTCCGCTCCACTCGCCAGGCAGCATATCGCGCGCAGCGCGCCGTCGCGTCCCCGGTTCCCCTACGCAGATCGGCTGTCGCGAGCGCCCGTTACCCGGCTGACGAGCTACTAAATGCTTCAGCGCCCAAGACGTTACAAGCCGAAGCCCCCATTCTGCAAGCGGTTTGGCCGGACGAAGCGACCGTCAGCCGGGCACAGGCCGGCCCTGTCCGGTGACGCAGGACACAGGAAAGGCGGGGGGCTGTTCTCCGATCTGGCCCCGGGTCCAGCCCGGGATCCGGGGCACCCTGGCTTCCGAAGACCGCCCGCGGACCCGGTAACGGTCCGGCCCCGATGCCCGCGCCCGACAATCCGGAACGCCGGGGCGCGCCGACAATGGCTCGCGCCCGCCCTCAGCCCCGGCTAGACGGCCGAAGGGCGAGCCTCCACACGTCTCGCCGGGAGCTGCCGATGCGAATTCTCCACACGATGCTGCGCGTCAAGAATCTCGACGAATCGCTCGCATTCTATTGCGGGCAGCTCGGCATGACGCTGAAACGCCGCAGCGACTATCCCGGCGGCCAGTTCACGCTGGCGTTCGTCGGCTATCACGGTGAGAACGCTCACGAAATCGAGCTGACGTGGAACTGGGACGGCCGCGACTACGAGATCGGGACCGCCTACGGCCACGTCGCCCTGGCAGTCGAGGACATTTACGAGGTCTGCGAGCGCCTTCGCAGTGCCGGAGTGCCGATCACGCGTGAGCCGGGACCGATGAAGCACGGCACAACCGTGATCGCCTTCATCCACGATCCGACGGGTTATCCGGTCGAGCTGATCCAGCGCTGAGCCGGCTTTTTCACCAAAATCAGCGGCTTGCGCGGTGGCCGGCGCGGGGGTGCGGGTAAACGGCCGCGTCGCGGCTGCCATGACTTTTGGCTCGAGCCACGACCCGCGGCCCGCTGCGCGCCGGCCGACGGAGGGCGACCCTCAGTCGTAGAGAAGCGCAGCGTCGCGCCCGGAGTCGTAAGCTTCGGTCCCGGCCAGCGCCCGGCGCTCGACTTCGTCGAAGGCCAGTCCCTCATCGATCGCCTCTCGCACCGACGGCTGTCCGGTCAGAAGGTCGATGGCGGGAACGTCGTCGCGGAACTCGTAGGCCTCGGTCCTCCACGCGAAATCCTCGGGCCACAGGCGGCGGACGGCTGCCAGGACCGCAAGGCCCGTCCGGTACGAGTTGAAGCGCCCGCGGTCGGTCACGTGGATCTGCAGGGCACCGCAAGGCCGGCGCGCGTGCTTGTGGAAAGTCGGCTCGATCATGCAGGGGCGAAGCACGGCCCCCTCGATGCCGTATCGCTCGAGCTCGTCGGCCAGGCGGCGCCCGTCGATGAACGGCGCACCGAACAGCTCGAAGGGCCGCGTCGTGCCGCGTCCTTCGGAAAGGTTGGTCGCCTCCAGCAGGCACATGCCGGGATAGACGCTCGCGGTATCGAGCGTCGGCATGTTCGGCGACGGCATTACCCACGGGAGCCCCGTGTGGTCGTACCAGGTTCCCCGCGTCCAACCGTCGCAAGCGACCACGTCGAGCTCGCATCCGATCGAGAACGTCGTGTTGTACAGCCGCGCAAGCTCGCCGATCGTCATGCCGTGACGCTGGGGCACCGGATACAGCGCGCAGAAGTTCTCCAGTCCGGGCGCGAGGCCACCGCCTTCGACGGCGATGCCGCCGATCGGGTTCGGCCGGTCCAGCACGACGACCTTGACGCCGGCGCGGGCGGCCGCCTGCATGCACAAAGCCATGGTCGCCGCGTACGTATAGTAACGCGCGCCGACGTCCTGGATGTCGAACACCAGCACGTCGATGCGCGCGAGGTCTTCAGCTTTCGGGGTAAGCGACTCGAACGTCGGCCCGTACAGGCTGACTTCCGGAAGATGAGTCCCCGGATCATGAGCATCGCCGATGTGGATCATGTCCTGGGCAGCGCCGCGGATCCCGTGCTCGGGCCCGAACAGCAGCGCAAGGTTCACGTCGCGATGGGAATGGAGGAGGTCGATCGCGTGGCGGAAAAGGCGGTCGACGGTGGTCGGATTGGCGACCAGGCCCACGCGCGCGCTGCCCAGCCAGCGGCGCGGATCGGAGACGAGTCGCTCGAGTCCTGTCTGCATGGACCGATGATACCCGGACGTGTACAACATTCCGAGACGATCGCATCCTACCTGCGATGATCCTGCCCGCGATGATCCTGCGCCTTCATCATCTCGCGCTGCGTACCGGCGACGTGCGCGCGCTCGGCGATTTCTATCGCGAGGTGTTCGCTCTCGCGGTCGTCCGCGAGACAGCGGCCGGGTCGCTGTGGCTCCGTCTCGATGACGCGTCGGTCCTGATGATCGAGCCTCGAACACCCGGAGAACCCGTAACGGACCGTTTGTCGATGGAGCTTGTCGCGTTTTCGGCCACCGACGACGAAAGGAAGCGGATCCGGGAGATGGCGCGTTCGAACGGCTTCTACGACGGCGAGACGGACTTCACCGTCTACTTGCGCGACCCCGACGGGCGTCGCATCGGCGTCTCGACGTTCGATCTCGGCCGTTCGAGCCGGTGACGGTCCGGCCGCCCGGCAATTCGTCGACGCCGCGAGCATTGGAGAGGCAATTCGATGTCCGATTCCGGCTTCCACCGCACCGGTTACCGATGGGTGGTGCTTGCGACCTTCGCGCTGCTGAACGCCGTCCTCCAGCTGCAGTGGCTCACGTTCGCTCCCATCGCCCGTGATGTACGCCGGGTCTACTCCGCGAGCGCCTGGGAGGTCGACCTTCTGTCGCTCGTGTTCATGGCAGTCTTTGTCGTCGTGGCGTTCCCGGCCTCTTACGTCATCGAGAGGTTCGGGCTGCGCGTCGGTGTCGGGATCGGCGCGGTCCTGACGGCGACGTTCGGCCTGATGAAGGGATTGGCCGGCGCCGACTACTCGCTGGCACTGGTCGCCCAGATCGGTCTGGCCGTCGGCCAGCCGTTCGTGCTCAACGCGACGACAAAGCTGGCGAGCCAGTGGTTCCCGGTCTACGAGCGCGCGATCGCAATCGGCCTGGCGACGATGGCGCAGTTCGTCGGGATCGTCGTCGTCATGATCGTCACGCCGATGGCGATCGACGGCGGTGGGGCCGCGCAAAGCATCCACCGGTTGTTCATCGACTACGGCGTGGTCACCGCGATCGCGGCGACGCTCGTGCTCGGGCTGCTGCGCGAGCGTCCCGCGTCACCACCCGGGCCCGACGAGCCGCGCGTCGAGCTCCGGGAGGGCCTGCGACTGATCTTTCGCGACCGCGGGATGATCCAGGTGCTGGTCTTCTTCCTTCTCGGTCTCGGGATGTTCAACGCGATCAGCACGTGCATCGACCAGATCTGCGAACAAAAGGGTCTGTCGGTGGATCAGACCGGACTCGTCGGCGGCTTGATGCTGATCGCCGGCATTGCCGGCGCCGTCGTGCTCCCGCTACTCTCGGACAGGAAGCGCCGCCGGCGGCCGTTCCTGATCCTGTCCACGCTGGGGATGCTGCCGGGGTTAGCCGGGCTGGCGGCCTCGAGCAACTACTGGGCGCTGCTGCTCTCGTCGTTCGTGTTCGGCTTCTTCCTGCTCGGCGGCGCCGGGCCGATCGGCTTCCAGTACGCGGCCGAGATCAGCTTCCCCGCGCCGGAATCGGTGTCCCAGGGCCTGATTCTCCTTTCCGGCCAGATGTCCGGAATCCTGTTCATCGTCGCGATGAACATCCTCGGAATGGCTCAGTCCCTGTGGATCTTCGTCGCGATGGGCGCAGTGATCGCGGCCCTCAGTTTCGCGTTCCGGGAGTCGCCGGTGATCCTGGTTGCGGGCTCGCCGGTCGACTGACGGGCCCGACGCCCGCGACGTCGCCGCGCACCCCGAGGGCCCTGGAGCTAACGGCGGATGACGGTTCCCGCGTACGCATCGGCATCGTAGCGATCGCCGTCGACGACGATGCGTCCACCGACGGTCACGATGTCGATTCCCAGCGGGAAGCGCGACGGCTCGCGGAACGTCGCGGTATCGGCGAGCGTCTTCGGGTCGAGCAGCACGAGGTCGGCCGCGCAGCCTTTGCGCACCAGCCCGCGGTCGTTCCACCCGAGGCGCTCGGCCGGCGCGCCCGTCATCTTGCGCACCGCCTCCTCGAGCGTGAACAGCCCTTTTCGCACGTAGGTGGAAAGCACGCGCGGGAACGTGCCGTAGCTCGCGGGATTCTGGTGCCCGCAGTGCGTGACGAAAGTGTCCGTCTCGATCGTGCACAGCGGATGCGCGAGCACCGCTTCGAGCGCACCCTCGTCGCCGGCTTCGCCGCTGTACTTGTGGATCAGCACGCGTGCGTTGCGGTGGCTCTCGGCGACCATGCGCGCGTAGAACTCCCAGACGCCCATGCCGGCATCGCGCGCCGCATCGCCGACGAACGTCCCGTTGAAGCGATCGAACGCCGGCGCGTTCGCGTTCATGATCTGGATGTCTTCCAGGTGCAGACCGATCTGCGAGAAGACGTGCTCGCCGAGGGCCACGAGCCCTTCCATGCTCTCCGGGCTGGCGAGCACCATCTCCAGATGCGGCAGGATCTCCGGCGGAAACAGCACGCTGGCCGTCGTGTTGCCCGCCGTGTACGGGAACGCGTCGAACGCGACGTCGATGCCGCGCTTGCGTGCCTTCTCGATCGTCTCGATCACGCGCGTTGCAGTCGGCCACGTCGCGCTTCCGACAAAAATGAGATGGCTGATCTGCACGCGGCTGCCGCCGCGCTCGGCCACGCGCAGGATCTCGTCGATCGCCGCGATGTTGTGAGGCTCGGCCGTCGGGTCGCGGTCCGGATAGACGGGGCTCATCCAGCTGTACGCGCGAAGGTGCGACGTCAGCATCTTGCCGGCCGCCGCGGCCCATCCCGCGAACGCAGCGAGCTCGTCTTCTCCGGCGAAGATTCCCGGCGGATAGCCGAGCCCGGTGCTGATGCCGACGCAGCCATCGTCGAGGGCCTGGCGCGCGAGCGTTTCCATTTCGCGAAGCTCGTCCGCGTTCGGCGCGGCCGCATTCAGGTGTCCGGACACTGCCGCGCGCACGGCCCCGTGGCCGACGAGCTGGGCGATGTTGATCGCCACTCCACCTTCCTCGATCGCGTCGAGGAATTCTCCCATCGTCTCCCAGCGAAGATCGATCGCATCGTCGGCGATGAGGCGGCTTGCCTCGGTCACCGGACCGCGCGTTTTTTCCGTCACCGGAGCCGGGCTGAAGCCGCAGTTGCCGCCGACGAGCGTCGTCATGCCCTGGCGAAGGAAAGGCTCGAGCAGGGAGCCGTGGCCGGCACCCGGAACGAGAAAATCGCTGTGGCTGTGGATGTCGATGAAACCGGGCACGACGATCCGGCCGGTCGCGTCGATCGTGCGCGCCGCTTCGAGGCCCGCAAGATCGCCGACGTGGGAAATGACACCCGAGGTCACGGCGACATCGGCGAGAAACGCCTTCGCACCGCTGCCGTCGATGACCGATCCACCGGAGAATTTGAGATCACACGCCATGGCGCCGCTCTTAGCGCGCCGGCAGGTCCGGTGCGAATGCACGACAGCCGGACCGCCGCGTCGGACGGCTCGATGACGGTGACCGCGATCGTCCGGCCGTCGAAGTCGGAAGCTTCAGTGGCCGCCGAGGCTGCGGACGTGCGCGCGCAGAGCCTTGATGACGTCCGGTTTGGCAACCAGGTCGGGATTGGCCGGCATCAGCATGCTCAGGCCCACGGCCTGGCCGCCCTCGGCGATGATTTTCTCGATGTGCTCGTCACTGACCGAGCTCTGCCACGACTGCTGGGTGAAATCGCGAGGGTGCGGCGTCAGCGCGGCCGCCGCGGCGCCGTCGCCCTTGCCGCCATCGCCGTGGCACGTCGAGCAGCGGCTCTTCCAGATCGAATCCGCTTCGTCTCGCGCCGCTTGCGGGATCACCGTAGCCGCCTCTCCGACCACCGCCGGATCGGTCGCCGAGGCGACGCCGGGGCCGATGGGCGATGGTGACAATGACAAAAGGAGCATGGCTGCGGCGATACCCGTCGAGGCCGAAACAACCACCCGCCGTCGTGTTCCCATTCTGTTCCTCCGTGTGGAGTCGCTCGCATGCACCGGCGCGCTCCAACGTTTTTGCGGTTCGCGCCGCGGCCACGCGGCAGTCCCGCCGCTTGCCGGCTCGCGGCCCTGGTGCCTGGCCCGCGGGCTTCGACTCGGCTGGTGCCTGCGCCCATACTCGCGCCATGCGCCAGGTATGGATCACCAAAGCCGGAGCCCCGGAAGTTCTGCAAGTACGCGAAGCACCCGACCCGTCACCCACCGCGGGGCAGCTACGCATCCGCGTCGAGGCGACCGGCGTCAACTTCGCCGACATCATGGGGCGGCTGGGACTTTATCCCGATCTTCCGCCCATCCCTGTCGTCGTCGGTTACGAAGTGGGTGGGCGCGTGGACGCCGTCGGGAGCGGCGCCGATCCGACGTGGGTCGGCAAGGACGTCTTCGCGCTGACCCGCTTCGGTGGTTACTCCGACGTCATCTGCGTGCCGGAAAGCCAGGTTTTCGTTCGCCCGGCGGACATGAGCGCGCAGCAGGGCGCCGCGATCCCTGTCAACTATTTCACCGCGTGGCAGCTCGTCGTCGTCATGGGCGGACTGCGCGCCGGCGAGACGATGCTCGTGCACTCCGCCGGCGGGGGCGTCGGCATCGCAGCGACGCAGATCGCCAGGCACATCGGCGCTACCGTGATCGGTACGGCGTCGCGCTCCAAGCACGATTTCCTGCACTCGATCGGCGTGGACCACACGATCGACTACCGCACCGAGGACTTCGAGAAGCGCACCCGCGAAATCACCGGCGGCCGCGGCGTGGAGCTGATCCTCGATGCAGTCGGCGGAGACTCGTTCAAGAAAGGATTTCGGGTGCTCGCGCCGACTGGCCGCCTCGGGATGTTCGGCATGTCGGCGGCAGCGACGGGGAAGGAGCGCAGCATCGTCTCGGCGCTGAAGACGGTCGCATCGATGCCGTGGCTGCAGTTCAATCCGCCGGCGCTGATCAATGCGAACAAAGGCGTTTTCGGCGTCAACCTCGGACACCTGTGGGACCAGGTGCCGCGCATCCGCGGCTGGGCCCAGGAGCTGCTTGCGTTGTGGCAAAGCGGCGTGATCCGTCCCCACGTCGACAAGGTGTTCTCGTTCACCGAGGCTGCGGCCGCCCATCATTACGTGCAGGACCGCAAGAACATCGGCAAGGTGCTGCTCGCGCCGTAGCAGCAAACCTTTCCCGCCGGCCGGCACGCCGCGACGTGCGAGCATTATCTGCCTTCGGCGATCAGCTTTTCGTAGACGTCGATGTAGGCGCGCGCGGTGTTCGCGAGCGAGAAGCGCTCGAGGCTCTCGCGCATGATCCGTTGCAGCGTGTGGCGACGCACGTCTTCGGGCTCGCGGTAGAACCGCACCGCCGCAGCGATGGCGCCGGCCAGCGCCGCTGCCGCGTGCGCCTCGAAAACGAAGCCGTTGCCGCTGTGGGCGGCAAGATCCAGCGGCTGGACCGTGTCCTTCAATCCGCCTGTCGCGCGCGCGATCGCCGGAGTGCCAAAACGCGGCCCCATCATCTGCGGCAGCCCGCACGGCTCGTAGAGTGACGGCATCAGCACGAAGTCGGCCCCGGCGAGCGCGAGCGTGCCCAGGTCCTCACGGAACGGCCGGTGCGCGATGCGACCATCGCTGGTCGCCGCGAGGCGGCGGAAAACCGCTTCGACCGCGCGGTCGCCGTTGGCAACGAGCGCGATCTGGACGCCGTGACGCTGCACGCACGCGGACGCAATCGCCGCCAGAAGTTCCGGGCCCTTCTGCGAGTACAGGCGGCTCGGCCACAGCAGCAGCGGCGCATCGGGGTCCGCGCGCAGTCCCATCTCTTTCTGGAAGCGCTCCTTGTTGACGCGCTTGCCTTCGATGACGTCGGCGATGTCGTAGGGGATGATGTGCGGGTTGATGCGGGGATCGTCGGAGTCGCCGGGCGCGTTGAGGATGCCGAGCGTGCGTCCGGCGGCGTGCTTCTCGCGCATCGCGTGCGCGACACCCGGAGGCACGATGCTGCCGAAGCGGCCCGAGACGATTTCTTCGAGGAAGGTCGGGCTGACCGTGTTGACGATGTCGGCCGCGTGAATGCCCGTCGCGGTGAAGTCGATGCTGTTGCTGCGCCAGTTCTCGGCGGTGTCGCTCGGGAAATCCTGGAAGTACAGGAACTCCATGTAGCGGCGCACGTCGATTCCGCTGTGGTCGACGTCGCGGGGCGGCGCGTGCTCGGTGAACACGTTGTGAAGAGTGAACAGGCTCTTGATTCCCGCTGCGCGCGCTGCGGCCGGCACCAGCCCTGTCATCCAGTCGTTGCAGTGCACGACGTCGGGCTCCAGGCGCGGCATCAGGTCGTTGATGATGTAGCGCTGGAACGCCTCGGCCCGGCGGATGCGCGGATTGGCTTCCTGCTCACCATAGACGTCCGTCAGCGACGAGAACGCGCTGTCGGTCACCAGGTGCACGCCCTGGCGCCCGAGCACCCGCCCCATGGCGTCGATTTCGCGGTAGGTGATGCGGGCGAGATCGCGGATCTTCGCGTCGTAGCGCGGCACCACCACGTGCAGCTCGAAGCGCGCATCCGTGTGCAGGTGCTGGATCAGGCCGGCCGAAATGTCGCCGAGCCCTCCCCCTTTTGCGCGGAAATAGTGCGCAGCGTTGCCCATGCCCTCGGGCAGCTCCGTGATTTCGGGGGTGCAGATCAGGATGCGGGGCTTGCGCGCCGCGCTACCCCCGCCCTCGGGCGGCGCCGTCGAGCCTGCAGCGGGTGCCGCCTGCGATTCGGGCGGATCCGTCGTCACGTGTGCTCGTTATCACGGGAGCGACCCCGCGTGGAACTTGCCGGATCCGGAGGGCAGGACTAGGGTTCCGCGCATGAAAACACTCACGAGCGCGATCACTCCGGTATTGTTTCTCGCAGTGGCATCGTTTGCGGGGACGGCGGCGGCCGAGCCGGCCCCTCCCGATGCGGTCACGATCCAGGTCAATCTCGTCGATGCGAAGGGAACGGCCAAGTCCATCGGCACGATCACCGCGAGCCAGTCCGGCTTCGGGTTGATGCTCAAGCCGGCGCTCACCGGTTTGCCGCCGGGGCTCCACGGTTTCCACGTGCACGAGAACCCGAGCTGCGATCCGGCCGAGAAGGACGGGCAGCCGGCACCGGCGCAAGCGGCCGGCGGCCACCTCGATCCGGCCAAGACGGCGCGTCACGAAGGACCGTACGGCACCGGGCATCTCGGCGATCTTCCGGCGCTCTACGTCGACGCCGACGGAAAGGCCGAGACGACGGTCGTGGCGCCGCGCCTCAAGCTCGCGGACATCGAAGGCCACTCGTTGATGATCCACGCTGGCGGCGACAACCTGTCCGACAAGCCGTCACCGCTCGGCGGCGGCGGCGCCCGCATCGCCTGCGGCGTAGTCCCCGCCCCAAAGAAACAATAACATCGCTGTAATGGGGTCAGGCACCAGCGGAATAGTGCCTGACCCCATTCGGCTGGTGCCTGACCCCATTACACATCAATTATAGAGGTTGCGCCGGCGTCGCGGGCTCGCCACGGTGCCGCGATGGCTACCGCGACCGTTTCCACATCGCCGTCCCTTCCCGCGATCCGCACCCGCGTCAGCGATCTTCTCGGCGTTCGCTATCCCATCGTGCAGGCGCCGATGGGCTGGATCGCGCGCGCCCAGCTTGCGTCGGCCGTCTCCAACGCCGGCGGCCTCGGCATCATCGAGACGTCTTCGGGAGAGCTCGACGCCGTGCGCGGCGAGATCCTGAAAATGCGCGAGCTCACGGACAAGCCTTTCGGCGTCAACATCGCCCAGTTGTTCGTGCGCGACCCGTCGATTGCCGATTTCGTCGTCGATCAGGGCGTGCGTTTCGTGACGACATCGGCCGGCGATCCCAACCAGTACACGAAGAAGCTGAAAGGCGCCGGCCTGACGGTTTTCCACGTCGTGCCCACTCTTCGGGCCGCGCTGAAGGCGGTCGAAGCAGGCGTAGACGGGCTGGTGGTCGAGGGCGGCGAAGGCGGCGGATTCAAAAACCCGCGCGACGTCGCGACAATGGTGCTGCTGCCGCTGGTCTGCTCGAAAGTGGAGGTGCCGGTGATCGCTGCCGGCGGCATCTCCGACGGCCGCTCGATGGCCGCCGCGTTCGCGCTCGGCGCCGAGGGTGTGCAGATGGGCACGCGCATGGTGTCGGCCGCCGAATCGCCGGTGCACGCGAACTACAAGGGCGCGATCACGTCGGCTGCCGAGACAGACACCGTGTTCCTCAATCGCCACAGCCGGCCGGGGCTGAGAGCCCTGCGAACCGGTCGCACCGAGAAGCTGGAGCGCGACGAGCACGTGCCGATGACGGAGTTCGGCCGCATCCTCGATCTCTATTTCGGCGGCGACATGGAAGCGGCGATCGGGCTCGGCGGCCAGGTCGCCGGCCGCATCGACAAAGTGGAACCGGTGGCGGAGATCTTCGAGAGAACGGTGCGCGAGTTCCACGAGACGGTCGAGCTGCTCGCGGAGAGATTTGCCGGCGCGAGAGCGGCGGCGCGCGGCTGAGCGAAACGGCCCGGCGATGCAGCCCGGCTCGGGGCCAGGGCTCACCGCCCCGACGCGTTGAACCCCGCACTCGAATTCGCCGACGTCGAACCCGCGACGAACGAGCTCGTCCAGCACATGCCGTCGCTCGAAAGCAGCTGCACGGTGACGGAGGGATCCTCGTCGAAGAAACGGCCCGACGAGAACGGCAGCGGAGTCGGAAGCAGCGGCCCGCCCGCGCCGAGCCTCGTCTTGCTGCGACCGTCGGCTCCGGGCTTGAGACTGAGCTTGCGGATCCCGTCGAGGGAGCCGGCGCCGTCGATCCACGACCAGCCCCGCGGCGCGAAATTGCGCCAGCCCGAGCCTCCCGGCGGAAGAGCCAGCCGCATCGCGAGACGAGAGCTGCTGCCGCTGCTGTCGTAGACGCAAAGATCGAATCCGGTATCGGAAGACGGAGACCCGAGATCGGGCTGCGCGAATGCAGCGCCGGCGCCCCACTGCCACGACAGCCGGTCCGAATCGCTTCCCGGCTGATCGAGGATCTTCAGGTGCGCGCTGCCGGCGGCCAGGCAGGTCGACGGATCGCGCGGCGTTTCGGCGTGAACGCAGTGACCGGCCGCGCAGGAGTCGCTCGTGCACGGATTGGCGTCGTCGCAGTCTTCGTTCGACGCGCCGCAGGTGCCCACGAACGTCGCCGTGCAGTGGGCGCCGGCGCCGAGGATGACGACGCCGTCGCTGCAATCGGCATCTCCGCTCCAGCCGGCAAAGCGCGAGAACGCATCCGGTGTCGCCGTCAGCGTCACCGTCGATCCGCCGTTGAAATAGCTGCGGCAGGCACTGCCGCAATCGATTCCGGCCGGCGAGCTCGTCACGGCGCCGCCGCCGCTTCCGCTCTTGTCGACGCGAAGCTCGATCATGCCGGGAGTCGCCGTCAGGCAGCCCGGCGCCACAGCGGCCTCGGTGGCGATGCGCGAGATCATCTCGGCGGGTACGCGGTCGGGCTCGGTGCCGTACGGATGTCCCGCACCGTAGGTCAGAGAGATGTTCTCCATCCCGCCGCCGAGCAGATGGCAGTAGCTCATGATCGTGCCGCAGCCCTGGCCCGGCCCCGGACACCCTGCAGGAAGTGAGGTGGGACCGGAATAACAGCCGCTTTCACCCGAATAACAGTCGTCGACCGGCGGCGAGTAGCAGTGCGTGTGGACAGAGCCGAAGTTGTGCCCCAACTCGTGGGAGCTCGCGACGATGTCCCAGACGGCCGACGGCGAGTTGATGTCGAAGCTCCCCGAGATCGAGCCGGTATACGCGTACGAGAAACCGTTGTTCGGCGAATGCCACGAATCGCAAAGGCCGGGCACGTACGCGATGCCGCCGGTTGCCGCGGAGCTCAGCAGGATGACCGTCGAGCGCCGGATCTGCGTGCAGTCCTGGCCGCCGCAGTTCTTCACCCCTGCCGCGTTCCAGCGCGTGCGCAGGTCTTCGAGCCTGTTCTGGCCACCGGACGAGTAAGGATCGCTCGCGGTCGTCCAGATCTGTACGAAGGGAACTTCGACGTTCATGTTGAGCTCGGCCTGGCCGAGCACACCGGTGAACGCCATGAGGTCGAGCGCGTAAAGAATCGCACCGTCCGCATCCGGCGCGAACGTCTGGTAGTAGTCGTAGTCCATCTCGACGGCGATCTGCGCGGTATAGAGCGCCGTCGAGCGGACATCCGCGGACGAAGACGGCGCAGCCGACTGAAGCGATGCGCTGGGCGGCGGCACGGCAGCGGCCGGAGCAGCGCGAGGCGGCGACGGATTCGGCATCTCGTCGCAGGAGAAAGAATGCGGGCTCGCCGCGAGCATCGCGCGGTCGACGTGGCGCGAATGCAGCGCCTGGCCTGCTCCCGCCTTGCGTCCGAGCATCCACGTGCCGCCGGTGCCGGAGACGATGCCTCGCATCTCGCCGGATGCGCGCACGCTCAGCACGACGACGGAATCGGCCAGGCCGTCGACGCTGCCGCGCAGGAAGACCGGAAGGTCGGGATGGACGTCGACCGGCCCGCGGTCGGTCTGCGCGACGAAACGCGCGCCGTCAGCGGCGACGTCGAAACGCTGGAGGTCGAGAGAGGCAGCGTCGGAGAAACCGGCGAGTGCGGCCGCTTCGATCCGGATGCCTGCACCACGAGCGACCGATCGTGCGACTTCGGGAAGATCCGGCGCCGCTGCCGACGTGATCGCGGCGGCGTGCGCGAACGTCGTCGCGACAAGCGACAGCAGGATCGCGCCACAGGCCGCACGACGCGGCCGGGCGAAACGGCGTTTTTCCATGCTGATGGTCAGTCTCCCCGTGATCGCGCGCACTGTAGCCGCCAAACGCGACGAAGTCTGCCGCAAATCGCGAGCGACTCGCCGCCGGCTGCGCGCGCGGGGCGTGCGGGGGAGGAGAAGCGAAAAACGCGTCAACGAGCGGACGGACGACCGGCGCGCCCGTTCCAGATCGGCACCGCGAACGCGAGGAGCACGAACGCCAGGCTCGACGGTCCGAGCCAGTCTCCCCACAGCACGACGAGCGTTTTCGGCGGGTTGCGCGGATCGATCTCGCCGACGAGCGCTCGCCGCTCGCCGACTCCCGCGCTGGCGACGATTTGCCCGGTCGCGTCGATGACGGCCGAAATTCCCGTGCTCGTGACGCGCAGCTGGGGGAGACGTGTTTCGATGCTGCGGAAAGCGGCGACCACGAGGTGCAGGTGGGCTCCGCCGGCGTGCTCGGCGAACCACGAGTCGTTCGACATCGTAAAGATCGCCTGGGCTCCGCGGCGCGCACCTTCGACCGCCAAACCGACGTCGACGTCGTCGAGACAGATCATCGGCAGCACCGCGATGCTGCGGCCGCCGGAAACGCGAAGCGGCAGTACGCGCGCGCCGGGGCCCGGTTTCCAGGTTCCGGCCCATGGCAGCCACGCGCGCACCAGGGAATTGTCCATCCACCACGGGATGTACTCGGTGAGGAAGAACAGCCGCGTCTTGCGGTAGACGCCGAAGTGCGGGTCGGCGCCGACGGCGCCGGGCTCGAGAAACACTGCCGAGTTGTACTCGCCGTCGTCGTCGCGGTCATAGGTGCCGAACACGAGCGGAACTCCGAGACGGGAGACGAAATCCTCGATCTCCCGGTCCAGCGTCGCGCCGGTATCGCTCTTCGGACGGCCGAACGTCGTCGGAAACACCGTCTCGGACCACAGCAGCGCATCGACGTGGTCGTGGTCCACCGCGTCGCGAGACATCTCGAAATGGGTGTCGAGCACGTAACGGACCGCATCGTAGGCGCCGTGCTCGCGCTTGAGGCGATCGTACGCGGCGATGTTCGACTGGATCATCGCCACGCGCACGGGTTTGGCGTCACTTGCAGCGTGCGCGAGCTCCGACAGGCGCCACTGGCCGTAGCCGACCATCGCGAGCGTGATCGCGGCGGCCGCCGTCAACGGGAAGGCGGCTGCGCGCGCGCCTCGCGTGCGAGCGGCGGCAACCGCCGAGGCGAGACTCTCGTTGATCAGCACGATGACGAACGTGATGCCGGCGGTTCCGGCGATGTCTGCGCTCTGGCGCAGCACGGCAGAAGGGTAGAACCCGTGCGCCAGCGAATCGGCGAGAAGCTTCGGATAGACCCATTCGGTGGCGACCCATGCCGCCGCGCCGACGAGCGCACGCAGTATCGGTCCGTGGTGGCGGCCCGACACGAAGCGCACGACCGCGAACACGATGAACTGCGGCTGCAGCAGCGGTGCCGTAAGCGCCAGCACGACGATGCCTGCCGCTGCCGCACCCGCCGAGTACACGGCGATCGCGAAGCCGAACCACGCGAAGATCGCGAGCACGAAAGCGGTGCACATCGCCAGCCCGCAGAGCGCAGTTCCGCGAAGCGTGCGGACGCCGTCGAGCGAGAGCAGCCACGGCACCAGCCCGAAGAAATCGAGCAGGTACCAGTTGCCTTCCACCTGCCCGCACAGGCCGAGGATCAGCGTGGAAGCCGCGATGCCGGCCGCGAACGGGGCAGCGGCAGAAAAACGGAAACCGGATTTCAGCGGCGCAGATTCCCGGGCGGCCTGGGTGGAGGAATCACGACCTTGTGGATCGGAAAACCGGGCGGCGCATTGTCCGGCGTGACCACGCGGTCCGGCGGAATCTCCACCTCGTTGCCGTTGGCGTCGTAGAATTTGTAGTCGGGCGAATACATGAGGATCGGATTGATCCTCTGCCCGTCGTCCGTTGCCTGGTAATGACGCACGTACCCGTCGGGAAGCACGTAGTCATCGGGAACTTCGAGGCCTTCGATCGGCGGACTGGTACCGGGAATCCCAAAAGCAAAAATGCCATCGGTCCTACCCTGGGCCTGCCCGGCCTTGATCACTTCGGCCATCGTCGGTCTCTGGTCGGGTGGCAAACTGCGGAGCTGCTCGCCGATGTCATCGAGGTCCGGAGCTTTCTCTTCCGGCTTCGGGGTGCCCACTCGCCGCGGCGTCAGGTTTCTCATCGAGGTGACCACCGGCGCCGCGACCGGCGCGGCGTTCGACTCCGGGGTGCCTGCTGCAGCAGGAGCTGCGGCCTGACTACCGCTGGCAGGCGGCGGCGCCTGCGGCTCGTGCACGAAGCTCTTGGTGCGCAGCATCGGCGGCGGCGCAGGCGGCGGTGCTTCGGTTCGCGGCATCACGACGTAGCCGACGCACGCGGACGCAAGAAACAGCGCAGCGCCCTGCAGCGCCAGCGTGATTCGCCGGCCGCGACTGCCGGTAGCGATCACGCGCACTCCGTCGGGATCGTTCTCGGCCATGCCCGCGGATGGGCGCGAAGGTGGCAGCTGCGTCGCCATGCGATCCTGCAACTTAATTCGCCGCTCGCAGTGCCGCAACCCGACTCGTGGTCGTCGAGGCGTCGCGATGACAAAGCGGCATTGCAGTCAGTTGACTACGATCGCGAGTCCCGGCGCGGCGCAGCACGAAAAACGCCGGGAACGACATTCGTCGGCCCGGTGGGTCAGCGCTTGTCGCAGTCGAGTGCGCCATCACTCGGCGTAGCCGAGCGCACGAAGCCGCTCGCGGTCGGCCGCCGAGAGATTCGGCAGGATCGGCGTGCTCGCCGCAGGGATCCGCCACACGCGAACCTGCAAGGAGGAGTCCGCAGCGCGAGCCGGCGTCGCGTTCGTCGTCACCCGCGCCGGCTCCAGCGCCACGCGTTGCGACGTCACCGGCACGCACGCCGCCTCCGTGCCCGCGCAGGTCTCTACCGGCGTGCCCGAAGGATCGACTTCGATTGCGGTCGTGACGATGCCGTCGGGCACGAGCACGTCCAGCCGCATCTCGTCTTCGTCGCCCGGCGCGAGCGCCCCTTCCATCAGGATTCCGTCGGCACCCGCGTTCTGGCCGATCCGGTCGCCGTCTTCCATGTCCACGCGCGAGAGGTTCACGAAAGGACCGGCCGGGCGCGAGCGAAGAATGATGCGGTACGTGAGCCTGGCGCCGGTGCCGTTGACCAGCCGCACGTGGATTCCACTCGATTGCAGCGGCTCGAGGAAGCGCGCCAGCCGGCCGCGAAGATCTTCGAGGAGCGGATGCGCGTCCGCATGCCCGGCGATGTTGTCGCGTTCGCCGGGATCGCGCGCCAAGTCGAAGAGCTGCTCCTGGCCGCTGCGCTGGTCGACGATGAGCTTGGCGCTCGCCGTGCGCACCGCGTGAAGCGGCGGACTGCGGTCGTCGATGCGTGCGACGGTCGCGAACAGGGTGCGCGGCGGCGCCTGTCCGGTGACGGCGGGGATCAGCGATTCTCCGTCCAGGGGCGCGCCCGCTGCAGCGGAGCCCGCCCGTTGGAGAAGATCGACGACCGTCGGCAGCAGGTCCACCGAGCGCACCAGCGTCTCCACGTCACGGCCGCCGCCCCAGGCGCCGGGGAACTTGACGAGCAGCGGCACGTGCAGAAGCTCGTCGTACAGGCTCTGGCCGTGGAAGAACCCGCCGTGGTCCCAGAGCTCCTCGCCATGGTCGGCCGTCACGATGATCAGGGCCTTGTCGTAGAGCCCCGCACTTCGCAGCGCGCCGAGAAGCCGGCCGATTGAGGCATCGGTAGCGGCGAGCGATGCGTCGTAGAGCTGGCCGATGCGACGCTGGTCGCCGGCGTTGTAGGTTCCCGCCCAAGCGCCGGCCATGTCGTTGAACGAAAGGCCGATCGGGCCTTTGTAGTCGGGATCGACGAAGCGGCGCGCGACGTCCTCGGGGGGATTGAGCGGCGTGTGCACGTCGAGATAGTGCACATAGAGAAAAAACGGATCGGCCGCAGCGTTGCCGAGCCACGCGATCGCGTCGTCGGTCAGGCGCGTCGCGTCGAAGTCTCCTCCCGAGAGCTGCTCGAATGTCGGGCTCAGACGACCGAGCCACTTGGTGACGTACGGATTGTGGATGAAGGCGCCCGTGCGCGAATAGCCGGCGGCCTGCAGCAGCGAGAGCAGCGAGACATCATGGTGCAGGTCCGGAAACAGGTTGGACGTGAAGATCTGCGGAACCGACGGGATCGTCTTCGGTGCGGACGAGAACGCCGACCGAAACCTCACGCCGTCCTGCGAGAGCGCGGCAAGGGACGGAGCAACGTGGCGCAACCGCTCCTCGTCGTCGATGCGATCGGCGCGCAGCGCGTCGATCAGCAGGAAGACGATCGGGAACCCTTTCCGGACCGGCGGCGCCGGCAGGGCGGCGGGACGTTCACAGGACGTCGCCAGCAACGCGACGACGGCGAGTGTCGGAATGCAACGGTAACGGCGCATCGCAGGAGCGCCTGTCTGCTGGAAGTGTCGCCCGCAGACAAGTTCGCGCTCAGGCGCGCACGCGTTGTCACTCACCTCGAGCGACCACCGCAGTCGGGGTGCAAATACTTCGCTTTTTTTATTGACATGATTGTAGGTTGCTCTTAATGTGCAGGCGGCAGTCGGAAATCGCGCCTTTTCGACTGGGTGAATCCATTCCTCCGGGGGAGGGAAGGACGAGGACGATGATGAGTGAACGAGGCGTAGCTCCGAGATCGATTCAACCCTCCACGGCCATGCGCGCGATGCGCGCCCTGATCGACAACCCCGACGATACGGCGCTGGTCTTCCAGATCATCCGCGCGCTCACCGGAGAGAGCTACGAGCGCCTCTACCAGCGCACGCTGCGAGACCCCCAGGCTGCGCGGATTCTCGATGAGAAGCGCGACATCCTGGACGTGCTGAAGGCACGCGAGCACCTGCGCGGGCTTCCCGACGGCACCCTCGGACGCGAATACGCTCGCTTCCTCGATCGAGAGGGAATCGATGCCGAAGGGCTCGTCGAGGCCAGCAGCATCATCGAGCCCAACCTGTTCCTCGACCGGCGGGCCGAAGTGCTGAGCAACCGCCTGCGCGATACGCACGACCTGTGGCACATCGTCACCGGTTACGATCGCGACATATTCGGCGAAGTTGCGCTGCTCGCGTTCACGTTCGCGCAGACACGCAACTACGGGGTCGGCTTCGTCGTGCTCGCCGCGATGACCAAGCTGTGGATGGAAGGTCACCGCGACGGAGTGCGCCTGGTCTGGCGCGCGTGGCGTCGGGGACGGCGCGCCGGATCTTTCGTCGGTGCCGACTGGGAAGGATTGCTGCAGCTCCCGCTGTCGGACGTGCGCCGCTGCCTCTCGATCACGGAGGTGCCGGTCTACTCGCCGTTTTTTTCGGAAGCCGCGGTGGCCACCCGCTGAGCGCTGAACTCTCGAACCGCTGACCGCTGCGGCGCGCGGCGGTCGCGCCGACGCGCGGGGCTCTGCCGCGTGCGAAGGCGCCGCATCGCGGCCGGTTCACCCGGCCGCGATGCGGGTTATTCCGATGTGTAATGGGGTCAGGCACCAGAGGAATGGGGTCAGGCACC
>DASXOZ010000010.1 GCA_036493895.1 Candidatus Binatia bacterium
CATTCTGTGGGAAAAGGCTAAGTTCCCGACCTTTACCTGGGTTGTTGAGTAACGCGACAAATGACGTATCCAACTTGAGCCCACGCAGATTGATTCCTATTCGCCAAATACCTGGGACGAGGCGGTAGTCAGGGTTCCTTAGCATCGGATGGAGAGCCGTTTCGTTATTGTACGCATAGGCATCGGATTCATGGTTGAACTTAATGGCGATATCCAGGCGATGCGGTGCGCCGTTTGGAGCCAATGTGGGCAAAGTGGTAACTGTCGGGGCGTAAGCTTCCCCGTCCCGGACACATTCTATAAGTAGACTTTCCGCGGGCCGGAACTGAGATCCTCTCAGGCGACCCGCGAGTTGCCTTCGAGCCACGTCGCGAATTCCGCTTCGCTCATCTCCCCCGCGGCGAGCGCCAGGGTGCGGATGGTGGCATCGGCTTCGGAAGCAATGAAGTGCCTGCCGTTCAGTTCGAGAAACATGATCGCGGCCGCGAACCCCGACCGCTTGTTGCCGTCGACAAACGGGTGGTTCTTCACGATGCCGAACGCGTAGCTCGCGGCCAGCTCACAAAGCCTAGGAGCCTCGTAGGCATAGAGGTTCACCGGCCTGGCCAACGCGGACTCGAGCAGGCTGGTGTCGCGGATTCCTGCCGACCCGCCGAATCCGGCGAGCAGGCGTTCGTTGACGGCGAGCACGACCTCGTGAAGGAGCCAGACTGGCTCCTTCACTTCGCCAGTTCCCTCAGCGTATTCCGGTAACGACGGATAACGTCCTCTGCCACTTCCATTTGGCGGGTGAACTCGGCGCTCGCGGGGCTGACCCGAAGGCTGCCATCCGCAGCCTCGGAGACGCACACCGTGTCGCCTTCCTCCACCTTCAGATAGGAGAGAATTTCCTTGGGCAGAACGACGCCTACCGAGTTGCCGACCTTGCGGAGTTTAAGCTCGTGCAGCATAGGCCAAGTGTACCCACATTCGTTATAACGGACAAGAATGACATGCCCGTGCGTGCCTCCGGTGAGCCGGGGCAGATTGGCAAGGCGGCATGGGCTTCCCCGACGGAAGGGCCGGGGCAGCGTCGGGGACGAAACCCCGGCGAGCGCGCACACACGGGCGGACGCGTTGAACGCCACTTCCGAGTTTTCGTTACGCCGCTCGCCTGGATCGCGTCACCGTGAGCTTCACTCGCGAGCCAGCCGCGGCCAGTGCGCGGATGAGAGACTCGATGCTCGCCTGTGGATCGCCGCCTTCCATCTTGGCCACGCGCGCCTGACTCGACTGAATGAGCTTGGCGAGTTCCGCCTGCGTCATTCCCGCCTGAAGGCGGCGCTGCTTGACGGCCTTCGCAAGCGTGATTCGCGCTTCGATCACGGCCATGTCTTCCTCGCTGAGTCCGAGAAAGTCTTGAACAGTGGTCACGCGACCACCCATCTGTTTCAGTTTCCTTGTTTTCCTGGCATCCATGTTCGCCCTCATTCATCATCCCATCTTCGCAGCCGTTGCCTGCACGTGGAGATCACGTCCTTCGGCGTGGTGCGCGTGGTCTTCGAGAACAACTCCACGACGAGAATCTCGTCCTTGTCCAAGCGGTAGACGATGCGCCAGGTCTTGTTCGCGTCGTTGATGCGCAGCTCGTGACATCGCGGCCCGATGTTGGGCATCGGGCGAGAATGCGGCAAAGCCAACCGCTCACCTTGCTGCAACTGGCGGAGCAGGAAGCCCGCTTCGCGTCTTGCCTCGACGGACATGGGCGGCGTTTTGATTTCGCCGGAGAGAATGGCGAGCGATTTTTGGACGCCATCGCCCACGCTGCGTGTATGCCATATCCGGCATACACCGTCAACCGGGATGTTCAGCCGTCCGGTCTGCGGCTGCTGCGGCGTTCCTCACGTGCATTCGAAGAACGATTCGGTTGCCGCGCTTCGTGTACCGAAGCCTGTGCTGCCGCCGCTCCCGCCTCACCCTTCCACATCGCAATGATGCGCAATCCGCCTTAGCCGTTCCGGATCGTGAATCGTCAGCTCGCGAGCCTCGAGCGAGAGCAGGTGGCGATCGCGCAGCCCCCCGAACAGTCGTATCGCTGTCTCCGGCGACACCCCGATCATCTCGGCGATCTCGCGGCGCGAATACGCGAGCGTGAAATGCGCTGCGCCCTGTGACGCGCGAGTCGTTGCGCGCTCGGTCAGGCGCAGGACCAGCTCGGCAAGCCTTCCCTCGGCGCTCTTGAACGCGAAGTCGCGAGTCTTTCGGCGCGCGCCGGCCAGCGCTGCGCAGAGCGCCGTCACCAGACGCAGTCCCGCGCTCGGATGAAGCTGGAGGAAGCGCGCCAGGTGCTCGCGCGAAAGAAAGGTGGCCTGCGTCTCGACCGTGGCCTCGGCTGACGTGGAGCAGGTTGTTCCTTCTTCCGTGCCGATTTCGCCGAGCACGTCACCGGGGTGGGCGATGCCTGCGATGTAGTCGCGACCGAAACGGTCGGACTGGTAGACCTTCACTGCGCCGTGGCAGACGAGGTAGAGGCCGGTGGCCGGCGCGCCTTCGAAGAAGAGCGCCTGGCGAGGCTTGTAGATGGCCGTGGTCGTACAGGCGCGGAACTCATCGAGCAGCGACAGCGGCAGGCCGCCGCACACACTCGAACCGCGCACCGGGCATTGCTCGCAGGATATTCGGCGCATCGCCTTTTCCTCCTGAATCGCCTGAACCGCTCGAATCGCTCGAATCGCTCGACCTGCCGACCTCCCTGCAAGATCCGTGATGCGTGAGCACCGCGTCATTCTCTGGTCCGGAGCACATTTCTTCCCGCGTCTCGGAATACGAAGTCGCGCGCTTCGCGGGGCTGCGAATCCGGTCAGGGGCAGCTTTGCCATGACGGGTATCAGTATCCGGACTGACATCGGTCATACCCGAGCCATCCAAAATCGGTGATCAAGGCGTCATGGTTCTGGACGCCTGACCGCCCCGATGACCAGGAGGAACGCCCGGCGCGCCGAGTGCCGGAGGAGGCACACATGCAACTCATCGATCTGGACCTCGACCTCAGCGAAGAAGAACGATCCATCCGCGACACCGTCCACCGCTTCGCCGCCGCCGTCCTGCGACCCGCCGGCACTGCGCTGGACCGGCTGGCCGACCCCGCCGACGTGGTCACCCGTCGCTCGATCCTGTGGAACGTCTTCGAGCAGTACCGCGCGCTCGGCCTTCATGGCCTCGACAGTGACCTGGCGCTGGCCGGCACGGCACACCTCGCGCGCATCCACTACCTGATCCAGGAAGAGCTCGGCTGGGGCGACACGGGACTGGCGATCAGTCTCGGCGTCGCGGATTTTCCGGCGATGTTCGCGCGTCTCGTTGGCAGGGACGACCTCGTCGAGCGCTTCGCGAATCCGGCCAAGCCCGAGATCGGATGCTGGGCGGTCACCGAGCCGAACCACGGCAGCGACGAGCTCGCGTTCAACCAGCCGGTCTTCGACGACAGGAAAGTCCGCGCCGACTGCATCGCGACGCCCATGGGCGACGACTTCGTGATCAACGGCCAGAAGTCGGCGTGGGTCTCCAACGGAACGATCGCGACTACCGCGGCGCTGTTCTGCACGCTCGACAGCGGTCACGGACTGCGCGGCGGCGGCGTCGCGCTGGTGCCGCTCGACCTTCCGGGCGTTTCGCGCGGCACGCCGCTCGACAAGCTCGGGCAGCGCGCCCTCAACCAGGGCGAGATCTATTTCGACTCCGTGCGCATCCCTGCCGAGTGGATGATCATCGGCGAGGAGAACTACGCGATGGCCGTCGAGGCGGTGCTGACGATGGCCAACGCGCACATGGGCACGACGTTCGTCGGCCTGGCACGCGCAGCCTTCGAACATGCGATCGAGTACGCGCAGACGCGCGTTCAGGGCGGGCTGCCGATCGCACGCCACCAGAACGTGAAGCTGAAGCTCTTCGACATGTTCCGCAGGGTCGAAGCAGCGCGTGCGCTGGCTCGCCGCGTGTTCGTCTACAACGCGACGCAACAGCCCGCCCTGCTTCCCTACTCCATCGCGTCCAAGACGTTCTGTACCGACGCAGCCTACGAGTGCGCGCACCACGCCGTCCAGATCTTCGGCGGCAACGGGCTGAGCCGCGAATACCCGGTCGAAAAGCTGCTGCGCGATGCGCGCGCTGCGCTGATCGAAGACGGCTGCAACGACATGCTGAGCATCGTCGGCGCCGACCGGCTCGATGCCGCGATGTGCGCCTGACAGGCGAGCGAGGAGAGGACCCCATGAAGATGAACGCAGTCGTGGCCGGCGTCGGGATGACCCATTTCGGCAAGCACCTCGAGCAGGGTCTCAAGGCGATCGGCTCCGAGGCCGTCGAGCTCGCGCTGAAGGATGCGAACCTCACGTCCGAGGATCTCCAGGCAGCGTGGGTCGGAAACGCCGCCGCGGGCCTCGTGACGGGCCAGGAATGCATCCGCGGGGAAGTGGTCCTGCGCTCGATCGGAATCGGCAGGATTCCGGTCGTCAACGTCGAGAACGCGTGCGCGAGCGGCGCGACCGCCGTCAACCAGGCAGCCGCGATGGTCAGCGCCGGCCTCTACGACTGCGTGCTCGCCCTCGGAGTCGAGAAGCTCTACCACGAGGACAAGCGCAAGAGCTTCAGCGCGTTTTCGGGCGCGGTGGACGTCGAGCTCATGACGGTGCTGATGGCGGCGCTGCAGAAGAATGCCGAGGAAGGCGGCGCGCGGTCCGGATCCAGCGGCGCCGGCGAGAAGCGCTCGATGTTCATGGACATCTACGCGGCCGCGGCGCGGTCCCACATGCAGCGCTACGGCACCACTGCCGCGCAGCTCGCGATGGTCTCCGCCAAGAACTCCCTTCATGGCAGTCTCAATCCGCGCGCCCAGTTCCGCGAGCGCATGAGCGTCGAGGAGGTGCTGGCGGCTCCGATGATCGCCGAGCCGCTGACGCGCCCGATGTGCTCGCCGATCGGCGACGGCGCTGCCGCGGTGATCCTGGTCAGCGCGAGAAAGGCGCGCGAGCTCGGCATCACCAGGCCGGTTTCGATCGTCTCGAGCGTGCTGCGCTCGGGCTGGGACCACGATTACGACGATCCGTCCTCCGGCGACGTCTCCGCGAAGGAAGCCTACGAAGAGGCGTCGATCGGCCCCGACGACCTGAGTCTCGTCGAACTGCACGATGCATCTTCGTTCGGCGAGATCCTCGCCACCGAGTACCTCGGCCTGTGCCCGAAAGGCGGCGGTGGAAAGCTGGTCGCCGACGGTGTGACGACTCTTGGCGGGCGGCTTCCCGTCAATACCTCGGGCGGGCTGCTGCGAAAGGGACATCCGGTCGGCGCGACGGGCGCTGCCCAGATCGTCGAGATCACCGAACAGCTTCAGGGCCGCTCCGGAGCGCGGCAGGTGGCCGGAGCACGCATCGGCATGGCCCAGAACGGCGGCGGCAACATCGGTACCGACGTTGCCGCAATGTGCGTCACGATCCTTCAGGCTGCCTGACGGAGGAAGCGTCATGCGCGAACGGCATCCAGGAGTCCTCGTCGACTTGATCCATCGCAAGGCCGAGGAGCAGCCGGACCTTGCGGTTGTCACCTTCGAGCACCTGAGCCTCGACGGCTGCGCAACGCCCGATGAAATCCGCACCTACGCCGAGCTGCGCGAGCGTGCCAACAACGTCGCCGCGTGGCTGGTACGCGCAGGCGCGGAGCCCGGCACGCGTTTCGCGCTGATGATGCGCAACCATCCTGAGTTCGTCGAGACGATGATCGCGGCGTCGCAGACCGCGACCGTGTTCGTGCCGATCGATCCACGCACGCGCGGCGACAAGCTCGCCTTCATGCTGAAAAACGCCGGCTGCAAGGGCGTGGTCTGCGCCGACTACTGCCTGCCCGCGGTGCTCGAAGCGCGCTCGCGCGTGCCGCAAATCGCGTGGGTGCTCGCGCTCGACAGCAGGGAAGATGCGGCGGTCCAGGGGCTCGCGCCCGGCATTGCCTCCTTTGCCGAGGTTTTCGCGAGCCCCGCGCCGACCGTCGACGTGCGGCTCGAACGGCCGACCGACCCGCTGCAGATCATCTACACCTCCGGAACCACCGGCGATCCGAAAGGCGTCGTCTTTCCGAACGACAGATTCGGCGCGTACGCGATGCTCGGCATGATCGCCGGCTACGAGAGCGGCGACCGCCCGTATACGGGTTTATCGCTGACTCACGGCAACGCGCAGGCCGTCACGCTCGGGCCGTCGCTTTTCATGGGGCTCGGCGCGGTATTCAGCCGCCGCTTCACGAAGTCGAGGTTGTGGGACGTGTGCCGCCGCTACGGCTGCACCACCTTCTCGCTGCTCGGCGGGATGGCGATGGCGATCTACAGCGAGCCCGAACGCCCCGACGACGGCGACAACCCGGTGCGTCTCGTGACCAGCGCCGGCATGCCGGCGCCGATCTGGGAAGCCTTCGAGAAACGCTTCCACCTGAAGGTCCTCGAATGGTACGCCGCGATCGAAGGCGGCATGGCGTTCAAGCCGCCCGGAGTCGGACCGATCGGCACCTTCGGCAAACCGCCGGGCAATCTCGAGATGAAGATCCTCGACGACGACGACCGCGAGTGCCCGCCCGGAGTGCTCGGGGAGATCTGCTCGCGACCGACCGACGGCACACGCGCGAAAGTCGAGTATTTCGAGAACGCGGAAGCTTCCGAGAAAAAGACGGCCGGCGGCTGGCTTCGCAGCGGCGACATCGGTCACACGGACGCCGACGGATGGTTCTACTTCGACTATCGCAAGGGCGGCGGCATCCGCCACAACGGCGACTTCATCAATCCCGGGTTCGTCGAGAAGGCGATCGCCGAGCATCCCGAGGTCACCGACGTGTTCGTCTACGGCGTGCCGGCCGCGTCGGGCTCGCCCGGCGAGAAAGACGTCGTCGCGGCAGTCGTGCCAGCCAACGGCCGCCTGTCGGTGCCCGGCCTGTTCGCGATGTGCCGAGAGAAACTGGAGCCGAACTTCGTGCCGACCTGGATCCAGGTGGTCGACGAGATCCCGAAGACCGCTTCGGAGAAACCGCAGGAACGCTTCCTCCTGGAGCGTTTTGCGCCGGACGCGACGGGCGTCTTCCACGAAGCGAGATGACGATGGGAACGTCGAACACAGCATCGAGCCGCGACGCGGCACATCTTTCCACGCTGGCCGGCGCCGTCGGCAAGCGTGAGCGCAACAGCAAGCGCATCCGCGAGCAGATCGTCGCCGCTGCGCGCGAGAGTTTTTGCGAGCTCGGCTTCGGCGCTTCCACCGTGCGCGACATCATGCGCCGCGCCGGCCTCGCGTCGGGGACTTTCTACAATTACTTCCACGACAAGGAATCGGTGTTGAACGAGATCGTGGTGGAGTTCGCGGCAAGGGTCCGGGCACACGTTCACCTCGCACGCATGAAGGCGACCTCGCTAGAGGCGCTGATCCACGAGGCGTTCCGCGCGACATTCTCGCTCTACGCGCAGGATCGCCTGCTCGTCACGCTGGTCACGCGCAATTCGGGCGACGTGCGGCAGCTGCTGGCCGCCAGCGTGATGGACCTTGCGATCCGCGACCTCGCCGACGATCTGGAGGCGCGCTCCGGGGAGTTCGGCATCGCCGGGCTCGACCTCGAGAGCTTTGCGCTCGCGGGCGTCGCGCTGGCGGGCGAGTTCGGCTTCCGGATGATCCAGAAGCGCCCATTCGACATCGAGCACACGACCGAATTCGTCTCCGGGCTCATGCTCGCAGGCATCGAACGCATGTCCACGCTGGTGAAACGCGGCGCGGGTTCGCAACCCGAAGCGCCGGAAACCATGCAGGAGGTATGACCATGTCCACCGCAATCGCACGCGCCGAAGTGGAGCTCGAGATCGACGAACAGGACGACGGCAGCGCGGCCGGCTCGCGCATCCCGTGCGAGGAGGGCGCCGACTGGAACGTCATCGAGCGTGCCTTCCTCACCCGCCGCAGCATCCGCAAGTTCAAGAAGGCGCAGGTGCCCGCGCATCTCGTCCGCCGCATGCTCGAAATCGGCCGCTTCGCGCCGTCGCAGGGAAACTGCCAGCCCTGGCGCTTCGCGGTCGTGCGCGAGCCCGGGCTGCTGCGCGGCATGGAGGAGTTCTGCGTCGCCGAATGCAGGAAGCTCGCCGCCACCTGCGACTACACCGCGCATGAGAAGGGAAGCCTCAAACGCTACGCCGTCGAGGCGGTCGCGCGGCTGGCGACCGCCAACGATCCCAACGCGCTGCACCCCGTTCCGATGCAGGTGCTGCGCCAGATCGCTGCCGGCGAGTTCATGGTGTTCCATCGCGCACCGACCGTGATCCTGCTGCTGGTCGACAAGCACGGCGTCGGCGTCCCCGAGATCGACATCGGCATCGTCGGCACCAACATCGTGATGGCTGCCGAGAGCCAGGGCATCGGCACCTGCTGGGTCGGCTTCTCGAAGCTGCTGAACAACAGCAAGGAGTGGCGTGAGCGCCTCGGTCTCGACGACCGTTTCCAGATTTCCGAGGCGATCTGCGTGGGTTATGCCGTCGGCAAACCGTGGCGGCGCGTCATCGATCGCGCCACCCACGACATCCAGTGGTTCGAGAACGGCCAGAGCAGCGTCGTCTTCTGACGCGAGGAGGATGCCGGAATGAGCATGCTGCAGAATCTTCTCTACGAGAGCTTTCCGACCTGGGACGACCCCGAGCAGTGCCGCTTCCAGCGCGTCACGATCGACCACGACAAGTGCGACGGGTGCAAGATGTGCGTGATCGTCTGCCCCGCGCGCGTACTGGAGATGGTGCGCATCGACGGCAAGCGCAAGGCGAAAACCCTCGACGACATCACCGGCTGCATCAGCTGCAACAACTGCATGGCGATCTGCGAAAACGACGCGATCGGCGCGACCGGGCACTACCAGATGGGCGGCTACTACGAGAGCCGCGGGATCGGCAGCTTCAGCCCGCCGCGAACGTCGTTCTCGAAGGATTAAGAGGAGCGGCCCGAATCGTCGACGGTTCCATCTGCGATGCGCGCCGTGGTGCGCGCCGTCAGGCGGGGGTCGCTGCCGAAGACGGCAACGCTTGGCTTGCGTCGTCCGGGAAGTAGCGCTGCCGGGCCCACAGCGCGACGTTGACGAGGCCGATGAGTGCGGGGACCTCGACCAATGGCCCGATCACGGCGGCGAAAGCCGCGCCGCTATGGATGCCGAAGCTGGCAATGGCGACCGCGATCGCAAGCTCGAAATTGTTCGACGCAGCGGTAAACGAAAGGGTCGCCGATTCCTCGTAGCTGGCGCCAATGCGCTTGCTCAGGAAGAACGAGAGCCCGAACATCACCACGAAATAGACAAGCAGCGGAATCGAAATGCGCAGCACGTCGAAGGGAAGCTGTACGATGGTTTCCCCTTTGAGCGAAAACATCACGACGATCGTAAACAGGAGCGAGACGAGCGTCATCGGGCTGATGCGGGGGACAAACGTAGTTTCGTACCAATCGCGACCCTTCGTGTGGACGAGCACCCGCCGTGTAAGGAAGCCCGCTGCGAACGGCAGGCCGAGGTAGATCGCAACGCTCTGCGCAATCTGGCTGATATCGATGTGGACGGCGAAGCCCTGGAGGCCGAGCCATCCCGGCAGTAGCGTCGCGAAGATGTAGGCGTAGACCGAGAAGAACAGGACCTGAAAGATGGAGTTGAAGGCGACCAGGGCCGCGCAAAACTCGTGGTCGCCCTGGGCGAGGTCGTTCCAGACGATCACCATCGCGATGCAGCGGGCGAGCCCGATGATGATGAGGCCGAGCATGTACTCGGGCTTGTCGCGCAGAAACAGGACGGCGAGAGCGAACATCAGAAAGGGGCCGATCACCCAGTTCTGGACAAGCGAGAATGCAAGCAGTCGCTTGTGGCGAAAGATCTTTCCCAGCGCCTCGTAGCGGACCTTGGCGAGCGGAGGGTACATCATCAGGATGAGACCCACGGCGATCGGAACCGACGTCGTCCCGACGCTCATTCGGTCGAGCGCTGTCGTGAAGGCCGGCACGAAGAACCCGAGCAGCACGCCGAGTGCCATCGCAAGGAAGATCCAAAGCGTCAGATAGCGATCCAGAAAGGAAAGCCGCGCGACGACGCCGAGCTCGGCGCTGGTTTCATCGGAAACGCTCATCGCGGCTTCGCAGCTCGCAGGCTTCGCATGACCGGACATTGACACGTTTCAATATGCGGCACAACGTCGCGAAACTTCGATGTTTCGATGCTTTCCGAAAAGGTATGGTCGCTTCGTTGCGACGGATGCACTTCGGGCCTACGATGCCTCTCCCTCCGCGACTGGCGAATCCGTGGAATTGACCACGAGGAAACGGAGGGCTGTGAACCCGCCGCTCGCCTGGGCAACTTCAAAAACGTTCTCGACGTTTGTGTGGAGGTTGCCATGCAGGATTTCCGTCAGCTGCTCTCGAAGACCGATCCCGACGTGTATCGCGCGCTGCTCGGCGAGGAACGGCGCCAGCGCGAAGGCGTCGAGCTGATTCCTTCGGAGAACTACACGTACCCCGAAGTTCTCGCTGCGCTCGGCTCCGTCTTCACGAACAAGTACTCGGAAGGTTATCCGGGGCGCCGCTACTACGGCGGCCAGACCTACACCGACCAGATCGAAGAGCTCGCGCGCGGTCGTGCCAGGCGCCTGTTTCGCGCGGAGCATGCCAACGTCCAGCCGCTTTCCGGCTCGCCGATGAACCAGGCGGTGTACTTCGCGTACCTGAAACCCGGCGACACGGTGCTCGGAATGGATCTTTCGCACGGCGGGCATCTGACGCACGGAGCCCCGGTGTCGCACATGGGGAAGATCTTCAACTTCGTGCGCTACAAGACCCGTGTGGACCGGCAGGGTGCAATCGATTTCGACGAGCTGCTGCGTGTCGCAAAAGAGACTCGTCCGAAAATCGTACTGTGTGGCTACAGCTCCTATCCGCGCGACTACGATTATCGCGCGTTCAAGTCGGTCGCCGACGAGATCGGTGCGATGACGATGGCCGACATCGCGCACATCGGAGGCCTGGTCGCTGCCGATGTCATGCGAAACCCTCTCGATGTCGGCTTCGATTTCGTGACGACGACGACGCACAAATCGCTGCGCGGCCCGCGCGGCGGCATGATCCTGTGCCGCAAGGAGCACGCAGCCACGATCGATTCGTCCGTATTCCCCGGCCTGCAGGGCGGCCCGCACATGAACAATGTCGCCGCGGCGGCGATCACGTTCGAGAAAGCATTGCAGCCGGATTTCCGGGTCTACGCGGAACAGATCCTGAGAAACGCAAAGGAGCTGGCGAAAGTCTTCGTGGACGGGGGCGTCGAGCTGATTACCGGCGGCACCGACAACCATCTGCTCGTCATCGACACCATCAGGAGCTTCCACCTCGACGGCAGGCGTGCCGAGGAAGTGCTCGACCGCATCGGCATCACGACCAACAAGCAGGTGATCCCCGACGATCCGCGCCCGCCGCTGCGCCCGAGCGGCGTCCGGCTCGGAACTCCCGCGTGTACGACCCGCGGGATGAAAGAGCCGGAGATGGAGAAGATTGCCGCGTGGATGATCGACGCACTTCGCCACGCCGACGAGGAAACGCATCTCGAGCGGCTCGCCGGCGAGGTGATGGCGCTCTGTTTGACGTATCCGGTGCCGGGCCTGGAGTAATCGTCCGAGGGAATTTGGCATACGAATGCTGCCACTCACGCTGACCTTGTTGCCCCGACGATTCAGGGAGTTCCGAGCAGCTGCCGTCAGCCTCCTTCACTCAACCCGCGCGCTCTCCGAGCATCCCGCGCTCGCTGATCCCTATTCGCTTACCTGAAAGACGGAGGGGTCCATGTCGAAATTTTTCAAAATCGCGTGCGCTTGCGCGCTCGCCTCGACAGTCGTCTTTGCAACCACGGAGATCTGTCACGCGGGCAGCGTCTGCCTGCAGGCAGGGAGCGTTACCTACACTTGCAGCGGCATACCCAAAAAGGGCCTCAAGGTTTTCGCGTGCCACAATGACGTGAACATTCCGAGCGTCGCCAGCGGGTTCGTTGACGGCAGCGGCAACCGCATCATGGGCATCACCGAGACCTGATCGACAGGGGGCAGCCAGCCGGTCGGTACGATCATGATGTCGTTTCTGCCGGATACCACGACCGGAAGCTTCCAGCGTACGTTCTCGGGGCTCGCCGCTGGGCCCACCAACGACAGCGGGACCGTGGACATCGTCACCTGCCCGTAAGTCGATCGGGTGGCGAGCGGTGCCGGAGGAGCGGGGCGTCAGCCCACTCTCTGAGTCGTCCGGCTTCTCATACGACCGGCGCAGAGCCGCCAGGCATATCCCTGGCGGCTCTGCGCTGATCGATACGAACCTGGCCGCGCACCCGGCGGCTTTACTCGGAAGCGCTACGCTGCATCGCGCCGCCGGAGCGCCTGATCCAGATCCCACGTCGCCTGCAGGTTCATCCACAGCCTGGCGGACGTGCCGAGCACGTCTGCCAGGTCGAGTGCCGCGTCTGCCGTGATCCCTCGACGCCCCTTGATGACCTCGTTCAATCTGGCTCGGGTCCAGCCGATTCGTTCCGCAAACTCGGCCTGCGTGATCCCGCCGGGAATGAGGAACTCTTCGAGGAGAATTTCGCCGGGATGGAACGGGTTTTTTGGCAGACGCTTGCCGGGAGTCCCCCGCTTTGTCTTCTTCGCGACCATCAGTGGTAATCCTCGATGGAAACGTCGCGGGCGTTTCCGTCCTGCCAGCGGAAAATGACGCGCCACTGGTCGTTGATCCGGATCGAATGAAATCCGCGCCATTTCCCCCGAAGCGCCTCGAGTCGGTTACCCGGTGGGAGCCGGAGATCGTGCAGCCCGTCTGCGTCGTGCAAGTACGCGAGCTTTCGTCGCGCAACCCGCCGGAGCTCGGGCGGGAATGACCTTGTCGCTCGCGTCACGCGGTCGAGAAAGAGGTCCTCGGCCAGCGCGTTGCCGAAGCTCTCGATCACCAGGCATGGTTATCGATAATCGATAACCGTGTCAAGACGGGGGGATCGCGAAAAATCCGCCAGGCCGCGGCTGGGAAACCCGCGAGAGCCGCCCGGAATGCTCCCGGGCGGCTCTCGCAACCATGCGGCTCTCGTCAGGCCCGTTCTACGGACACGGAATCGAGCCAGGATTCCCCGACTCGTCCGTGAACGCGCACGCCCCGTTGACCGGCGACGTCCCTATCTGGGAACACAACGCCGACGGCAGCGCCTTGCACTGCACCGTCTCGACTTCCGTCGACATGCTGATGCTGCCGACACTCGTTCCGATGTCGTCCTCGTTGTCGTTTTCGCCGGTGACGCAGCAAGGGACAGGCGGAGGCAACATCACGTTGGCGCAAGGATCCGGAGTGACGTCGCAGGCATCGCTGCCATCCTCGTCACCCTGATTGTCGTCATCGCCCTGATCGTCGCCGGAGCCGGAGGGGACGTTCACCTGCACCAGCACTCCACCGTTTTGCGTGCAATTTTCGGTATCCTCTTCGCACTTGGCGACTCCGGTCGGAGGCTGGTCCTCGTTGTCGTCACCGAAGCTCGCGATGCAGCAGACCGTCGTGACCTGGCTGGGAAGCGTCGTCGTGGTTTCCCCAGACGGCTGTGTCGTCGTCGTGAGCTCGCCCAGAATGGTCGTCGTGGTCTGACCGGGCATCGTGGTGGTCGTGGGAGGAACGCAGCCGGGCGCGCAACTCATGTGCATCGGAAATCCGACCGACGAACGCAGGACCACCAGCGCATCACCCGAGGTGACGCGGCCGGAATCGTCAACGTCGCAGTCGCAATCCGTGTTGGTGTCTCCGCACTGGCCGGCGCCGACGGAAACCTTCAGCACGACGAGGGCGTCGCTCGCTGCGGGCCGGTTTCCCATCGAAACGGGTTGGCCGCAGTCACCATGGTGGGCACTCGCGGTCACAGCCGGGACGGTGATCGCGAGCGCAAGCGCAGGGGCGAATATCCATACTCGTGAATTCAGGAAACGTTTCATCATCGAGTTCCTCCGATGCAGGGTTCTTGTGCAGGCTTCCTCGGCAGACCCAGTCGTGATTGCGTTGCCGCACAGCGCCAACTCGGCGACGACACTTACACCGGTGTCGGCCGTGTGGAACCCTGAAACGATGGTTGTTTCCCAGTTGGAGGAGCCCGGATGGGTAGAAAGTCGCGCCTTCCCCACGCGAGGTAAATCCGCGATGCCGTCTTCGACCGATCAGGTAACGGATTGCCGGCGTTCGCCTGCTATCGAGTAACGAGCGCTGGCATGCTGCCGTTCGCTTCTATCGGGAATATTGCTGCTGCTGTTCCCAGAGCTGGCGGTTGTATTCTTCGTCGCGGTCTGCCGCAGTCCTTGGGGGAGCAAGGACGGGCGGTGGCGGTGCTGCAACGAGAGCGGCGCGATCCGGTTGCGCACTCGCCTGAGCCGGGCTGCCTGGGTTTGGAGTCGGCATGGCAGCGTGCGGAACGGCTTGTGCGGCCGCTTTTGCGGAAAGTGGGCCGGCCCCGCTGCTCGCGATCGGAGCGGCCTCCGGAGGCGCATCGGCCTGAATGGCAGGCAGATCGTCGATGCGGCGCATCTGGAACCGGAAAGGGAAATCTTCTCCGTTCCAGTGAATCAGCATCCCGATCTCAGGAGGGTACTTTCCTCCTGCTCTTTGCACGAGGACGCGGCCACCCACGGACTCTCCGGGATTGACTGTCGTCGTCTGGAGCATGGCGTCACCAATGTGCGCGATCGTTTCGTTGAGCGCCTGGTGGACGCCGTAGATTCCCTCCGAGGTGGCGGCGGCCGATGCGGAAATGCCTGCAGCGGCCTGCCCGGCGTCGTAGTAGCTGGCTTTGTAATGATACGTGCCATGGGGAGTATAGAAGGTACTCCTGTAGGTCTGGTGTGCGCCCGCCTCCGACGCGGCCGCGGCGACGGCGCCGAGCAGCACGATCGCGACGTCAGCGGCGATGGCCTTGTTGCGCGCCTCTCGCGCGAGATCGTCGACCGTATAGATGTGCAGCGCCTTGTTGAGCGCCGTAGTTGCCTGGATGTTCTCGGTGCCAAAGTTCGCCGGATAGCCGGACGCGTTGTACGCAGCTACTGCAAAGACCAGCTTGCCCTCCGCGTCGAACTGCAGGGGCGTGACCTGAACGCCGCCGCCTCGCTGTTCGAGGCTGGTCGTGGGCGAACCGTGTTCATAGCGGACAGTTGCCGGCGGGTTCGCGACGGGAACCACGCGATAGGCGGTAGAACAACTCGTCGCCGCCAGGACAAGGAGCAGGCATGCGAGGAATCGCATCGTGGGGGCACGATGGTGCACCTGCGCAAGTGAGGCAAGCGCCGCCATGATGCAGCTCAGGAATCGTCGCGAAATCCGCCATTTGGACTGCTGTCTCCGGTGTAGCCGAACGCAAATGATGGGCTCTGCGGATCGATCCGGGCAGTCGTTTTGTCGCTCTGCGCGGCCTGCCAGCTTAGCGTTCGAACTTCCCCTGCGCCCGGAATCGCTCGAAGAACGGAGCGTAATCCGTCGGCTGCTGCTCGACCTGGATGCGATCGCTCGGCACGAGCGCCCACGACAGCGCGCTGCGTGTCCAGATGTCGCCCACCGGCTCTACCCAGCTCGTGTCGTCGAGAGTGCCCGCACGCAGGCTGAGGACTCCGACGGACGGAACCTGCGCGTGCGCGATGCGGCTGCCGCAGTCGCCGCAGAACCATCCGACGCGCCGGTTGCCGGCATCCGACGTCCACTCGTACGCGCGAGGCCCGCCGGTGGTGAAACGGAACGACGCCTCGAGAATCGTCGCCGGTGTTCCGAATGCTCCGCCCCCGATCGTCTGGCAGTTGGTGCAGTGGCAGTTGTAGACCATGAGCGGCGGCTGCGTGACTTCGTAGCGGAGCGCACCGCAGTGGCAGCCGCCGATGAGAGGGAGCGTGACCATCGGATCCTCCTTTGCCTCGCCGATGTTTCGCGCGATCGCGGTCGACAGGCAAGAGCCACTTTGCGGCGCGCGTCAGGGACCGAAGCGCGGTTCGCGAAAGCCAGAGTGGGCCAGTTGCGGCAGAGGCTGGTGTCCGGATCTGCCCGCCAGGACGGAAAACGCGCCGGCCGGCTGCGATTCGATCGCCCGGACTTCAGTCTCGCATCAGGTCCGCAATCGTCGTCAGATATCGATTCGTCGATGACGGGTACATCTCGCTCGCTACCGCCAACTCCCCGGCAAGCGACAGGTCGCTGATCGCCGCCCGCACTCCAGGCAGCAAGCTCGGGAACATCGATGCAAGTTTTCCGTTATCGATTGCCAGCGCTGCGATTTTTTCGATCTCCATCCTCTTCCAGTGCAGCACCGGGCAGGTACCCGGCGACTCGAGTTTCCACACCTGCGCGCCGAGCAGCGAGTCGAGATCGGGCTTCTCGATGCGAAGCCCGACGATCGTCACCGGCCGGTACCACGCTAGGAAGTCGAAGACGAGGCCGCACGCGACGATGACCGCGGCTCCCCAGCCGTCCTGCACGAACGGCTGCCCGCCGTAGGACATCCTGTTGCGAAAATACGGACTGGGCGGATGCGCGAGCGACGTCGGATACACGAGCACGTCGCCCACCTGCATGATCAGAGGCTGCGGCTTCGTGATCACCTTGCGCGGCGAAGGCGACCGCATCGGGCCGACGAGGCGGCCGCGCAGCTCCTCGAGCATCCGGCGCCGCTTGCCGATGTCGGCAGGAGTTGCACTGAGTCGCTGCAGCATCTCGATGCTCTGGTCGCGATCGATGATCTCCAGCGCTTTGTCGCGCGCACGATCGCAGACGATCCCGCGACGCGCGAGCTGGTCGGCGACGACCAGCCAGAACGTCGCGTAGTCCTCGTCGGATTCGTTGTCGGCGACGCCCTTTTCCTGCTCGCAGAGGACCTCGAGCAGGCGGTCGGTCTCAAACGGCAATCGCAATGCGGCGGAGACGGCAGCGCGCACGTCGACCGCGTAGTCGCCGGCGTAAAGCCCCATTCCCCAGACGCCCATCGGGCAGCCTGCCGGCCCAGCCTTCTTCGCTACCGCCTCAGAGGTGGTTGGACGTGCACTGCACGCACACCATCTTCGGCTGCGAAACGTCGATGCTTCGCGAGGCGTCCTGGTCGTCGGTCGCGAGCGCTACCGGAACGCTGAGCTTGGTGCCCTTGGCCTGGTAGCAGCACTGGTGCACGTCCGGCGGCGGCACTCCGGTGGCCGATAGACTGGCCGCGGTGCAGTACATCGCCACCTTCTTCAGATCGACCGTGCCGCTCGGCGCGATGTCATCGCTGATGGCCTGCCCGAGCACCGGTGTGAACTTGGTGTCGCTCACGTCCTTGGCCTGCCAGCACTGCACCACGCTGGTGCCCGAGCAAGAAGACGCACTGTCTGCGGATACGGTTCCGGCGGGGCAGGTGTCGCAGGTGGGCGCGTCGAGCGTCGACGAGAACGTGCCGGCGCTGCACGCACTGCACTGGCCGCCGCCGGTCAGCGTCGTGCCGGCCGGACACTGGGCGTACGACAGCGTGTACGAAACGCCAACGCTCAGCTGGTTTGCCGTCACCACGAGCACGCGCTTGGCGGTTCCCGATCCCGGCGGCAGCGTGCAGACGATCGAGCTGTCGTCGCTGCTCGTCGACGGGCAGAGCCGGCCTCCGATCAGTGCCGTCGCGCCCGATGGCCCGAAATTGTCTCCGTGGATCGTGATGTGGTCTCCACCGGCCCTTGCGCACTCGCTCGTGTTTCCGCCCAGGTCGTCGGTGCAGCCCTGGACGCTCGTGATCGATGGCGGCGAATAGCTGAGCAGGCGCTGCGGGAAGCTCGACAGGCCCGTCGAATCGGTGACGACGAGATCGACGTTGCTTCCGGCTCCCGGCGGAAGCGTGCACTCGACCGTCGTGTCGTCCGCCTGCGTGACGGGGCAATCGTGGCCGCCGACGAACGCCTGAGGTGCCGCTCCTGCGCTGCCGAACGACTGGCCGACAATCGTGATGACGTCTCCGCCCGCCGCGTGGCACTGCGCGGTTGCGCCCGCTCCGTCATCCGAGCAGCCTTTCACCGACGTGATGACAGGCGAGGCCTGCGCGCAGATCGCGACCAGGCACCCGGCCAGCGTTGCGGCGGCGGTCGCGAATACACGACGACGATTGCGACGAGCGAAATGAATAGACATGTCGGGCCCCCGGAGGACGGATTCGATGCGAGGAGCGTGCACTCCCTGTGATCGCGGGTGGGAGTATGGCGGTCCGGAGGAGGCCGTGGCAAGGGCTGGCGAGGGCTTGGCAAGGGCCCTTGGCCGGTGGCGGGGATCACTCGATCGAGGCTTTGACATCCGAGCCGGACATCCGTAAGGTACTGGTCCACAAGGCAGCACGGGGCTGCCGCGAGTTCCCGCCCACCGGTTCTACCAAGCCCACGCGGCGTCGTTCTCTCCTCTCCCATATCGATTTTCCGGTTCTGCGCCCCGCAACATCCCGCAGTCCCATCGATGATCGCTTCCAGTCCGCCCGGCATCAGCTGCGGCGACAAAGGTTCCCAGAATGAGTTTTTCTTCGCTCGGGCTTCACCCGAGCCTTCTCCGTTCGCTTGAGCAGAGGGGCTTCACCGTCCCGACCCCGATCCAGTCCGACGCCATTGCACCTGCCCTCCAAGGGCGTGACGTGCTTGGCTGCGCCGCGACCGGCAGCGGCAAGACGGCCGCTTTCCTGCTGCCGATCCTGCACCAGCTTCTCGAAAACCCGCGACGCGGCACCCGCGTCCTCATTCTCGCTCCGACTCGCGAGCTGGCCTCGCAGATCGTCGACGAGGTGAAGAGTTTCGCCACGGGCACACCGCTGCGTGCCATCGCCGTCGTCGGCGGCATGGGCATGCGTCCGCAGGAGCAGGCGCTGCGCGCCGGCGCCGACATCGTCGTCGCTACTCCGGGTCGTCTTCTCGATCACCTGCGCCAGCGAAATGCGCGCCTCGAGCGCGTCGAGCATCTCGTGCTCGATGAAGCCGACCGCATGCTCGACATGGGTTTCCTGCCCGACGTTCGTCGCATTCTCTCCGAGATTCCGCGCCAGCGGCAGACGCTGTTTTTCAGCGCCACCGTGCCGGCCGAGATCGCCAAGCTTGCCGGCGAGATGCTGCACGAGCCGGTGCGCATCGGCGCCGAGCGCAAGGCCGCGCCGGCGGCCGGCGTCACCCAGCACGTCTATGCAGTCTCGGCGACGAAGAAGTCGTCGCTGCTGGTCGCGCTGCTCGAACAGAACGTCGTCGCCGAAGCGCTTGCATTCACGCGCACCAAGCACCGCGCAGACCGGCTCGCGCAATTCCTGCGCCAGAACGGCATCCTGGCCGATCGCATCCACGGCAACCGATCGCAGAACCAGCGCACCGCGGCGCTCAGCGACTTCAAGGCCGGCCGCCTTCGCGTGCTCGTGGCGACCGACATCGCCGCGCGCGGGATCGACGTGAGCGATCTCAGCCACGTCATCAATTTCGATCTTCCAGGCGGTCCCGAGGACTACATCCACCGCGTCGGCCGCACCGGCAGGGCGGCGGCCAGCGGCGATGCTCTGACGTTCGTGGCGCCCGAAGACGAAAGCGAGATGAAGCGCATCGAGCGCGCGCTCGGCCACGGCCCGATCGCAAGGCGCAAGCTCGACGGATTCGACTATTCCGCGCAGGCGGGCAATTCCCACCCCATGGGGGAGGCCAGACCGCAGCGGTATCCGCGGCCGAGCGGCCAGCGCAACGGCCAGCGTCCGTCTTTCGGGCGCGCCCGAAGTTACTGACCCTCGCGCCCGCAATTGCCTTCGCAGCGGCGCAGGCAATTGCGGGCGCGCAATGACCTCCGCTTTTCCCTCCGCAAAAAGGCTACGATAACCCCCGTCGTCATGACGAGCTTCACGCGATGAACGCCCTTCTCTCGACCTTCGCAGAGATCGTCGGCAGCGAGCATGTCGTGACCGGCGAAGCGCTCTCCGACTACGCGCACGATGAAGCGTTGCACGGCACGCCGTGCCTTCCGCTTGCGGTGCTGAGGCCCGCCGATGCCGAACAGGTTTCGCGGCTGCTGCGCCTGGCTACCGAGCACAAGCTGCCCGTGACCGCGCGCGGCGCCGGCACCGGGCTTTCGGGCGCCTGCGTGCCGCATGCCGATGGAATCGTCGTCAGCTTCGAGCGCATGAAGGCGATTGTCGAGATCGACGACGAGAACCACATGGCGGTGGTCGAGGCGGGCGTGACGCTGGACGAGCTCAACACGGCGCTCGCTTCGCACGGGCTCGTCTACCCGGTGTTCCCCGGTGAGAACAGCGCGACTCTCGGCGGCAACGTCGGCACCAACGCCGGCGGCATGCGCGCCGTGCGCTACGGCGTCACGCGCCACCACGTGCTCGGGCTGGAGGCCGTGCTCGCGACGGGCGAGGTGATCCAGACCGGCGGCAAAGTCGTCAAGACTTCTACCGGCTACGATCTCACGCAGCTCGTCATCGGCTCCGAGGGAACGCTGGCGCTGGTCACCCGCGTGACGGTGAAGCTCATGCCGCTGCTCGAACACGGCGCGACGCTGCTGGCGCCGTTCCGCTCGCTGGCAGAAGCGACGCAATCGATTCCGGTGCTGGTCGCAAGCGGCGTGGCGCCCCTGATGGTCGAGTACATCGACCAGATGACGATGATGGCGATCACCGCGCAGAGCAACATCGAGCTCGGGATTGCCGAGTCCGTGCGCGACGAGACGCAGGCCTATCTCCTCGTCGCAATCGAGGGACGTACCAGCACGCGTGTCGACGAGGACATGGAAACGGCCGGAATGATCCTGGCCGAGCACGGTGCGATCGACGTGTTCGTACTGCAGCCGGGCGCGGCCGTCGAGCTCGTCGGCGCCCGGGAAAAGAGCTTCTGGGCCGCCAAGCGCGCTTCGGCCAGCGAGGTCATCGACGTCGTCGTCCCGCGCGCGTCGCTGCCGCAGTACATGGAGGCGGTGCGCGAGATCGCGATGCGTTACCAGACGATGATCCCGGGCTGCGGGCACGCCGGCGACGGCAACGTGCACATGGCCATTTTCGAGCAGGACGAAGAGCGCCGCGCGGCGCTGCTGCGCGACCTGTTCGCCGCCGGTTACGCTCTTGGAGGCGTCATCTCCGGCGAGCACGGAATCGGATCGCTCAAGAAACACTTCTTCATGGAGCTCGAGGATCCGGTGAAGATCGCGCTGATGCGAAGGATCAAGCAGGCCTTCGATCCGGCGGGAATTCTCAACCCCGGCACGATCTTCGACTGACGGCCGCCGGCATCTGGACCCTCGCCATCGTCACTGGCAATCTCCGGGGCGCATGAGTTACGAGTCCCTCGACTCCCAATGGGGTGAGAGCTGGCTGGAGCCTCACCCCGTTCCGCAGGACCTTGCCGCGGCGATCAGGCAGGTCACCGGCGGCGGCATGCCGGTATGGGCTTCGCTGCTGACGCCGGTGCCGTGGGTGATCCGCACGTTCCTGCGCACGATCGACAAGAAGCTCGCGCACATGCCGCTGCCGCTTTTCGACCTGATCGCGCTCGTCGTCGCCCAGGACAACTCCTGCCGCTACTGCTACGGCGCCACGCGCGCCATCCTGAAGATCCAGGGCTTCGGCGACGAACGCATCGAGATGCTCGAGCGAGATCTTCAGCTCGCCAAGCTCACGCCTGCCGAGGACGCCGCGATCCGCTACGCGCGGCGCGTCTCGCAGGCCAACCCGATGCCGGGCCCGCAGGATCTCCAGGATCTCGCAGCGGCGGGCTTTACACCGCCGATGATCGCCGAGATCGTCTACATGGCGGCGTTCGCCGGTTACGGAAACCGCGTCGCGACATTGTTCGCACTGCCGCCCGACCAGATCGAGCACTTGCTCGACAAGCCGCTGATGCGGCTGATGCGCCCGCTGATCGCGCGAAAGATGCGCGGCAGACCCCAGCCCGCGGTAAAACTGCCGACGCCGAACGAGCCGCCCTTTGCCGAGCTGGTCGCGACGCTCGACGGATCGCCGACGGCCTACTTCGTGCGCGCCGACATCGACGATGCGATGGCGTCGCCGGTGCTGACGCGACGAACCAAGCTGCTGATGTGCGCCGTAGTCGGCCACGCCCTTTCGTGCGACGCCGTGACGCGCGAGACGCGGCGCACGCTGGCCGCCGAAGGCTTGTCCGGCGCCGAGATCGACGAAATCGTCACCAACCTCGGCTCGCCGCGCCTGGACGAGCGCGAGCAGCTGCTGATTCCGTTTGCGCGCGAGACGGTTCGCTATCGCAACATTCCGATCCAGCAGCGCACGCGCGAGCTTGGCTCACGGCTCGGCCTGGACGTCGCGATCGAAGCCGTCGGCATGGCCGCGCTCGCCAATTCCCTGGCGCGCCTTTCCGTTCTCGTTTCTCCGTGCTGACCGCATTCCTCGTCGCAGCTCTGGTGGCCGCCGCGTGCGCGTTGACTGCGTGGCGTCGCAGCCGGGAGGCCAGCGAGCTTTCGCGCCGTCTGGAAACGTCGCTTGCCGAGCTCGAATCGCTGCAGCAGGCTTTCGTGCGGTTTGCTCCGCACGAAGTGGTCGAGCGCATCATCGCCGGCGGCGTCTCCGCCGAAGCCGAGACGAAGGAGCTGACCATCCTGTTCGCCGATCTCAAGAACTTCACGCCGATGGCCGAAACGCTCGAGCCGACGCGGCTCGTCGTGCTCCTCAACGGCTACTTCGAGAGGATGGACACGGCGATCGCGAGCCATCGCGGGCACCTGGCCAAGTTCATCGGCGACGGCCTGCTTGCGCTGTTCGGCGCGCTGGAAGCCAACCCGTGGCAGACCAACGATGCGCTTCACGCGGCACTCGCGATGCGCGCAGCGCTCGAGGAATACAACGCGGAGCTCGGCGCGAAGGGACTGCCGACGCTCGCGTTCGGCATCGGCATTCATCGCGGCACCGTCGTCTCCGGAATTCTCGGGACATCGTCGTTCCGCGAGTACGGCGTCATCGGCCGCGCAGTCAATCTCGCCTCCCGCGTCGAGCACCTGACGCGGGTACACGGCGCCGACATCCTCGTCACCGACGAAGTGCGCTCCGGCTGCGACCCCCGCTTCCGCCTGCGCGAGCTGCCCCCAGCCGAGCTCAAAGGAATCCACGCCCCAGTCACCACCTACGCCCTCGAAAGCTTCGAATAGGGCTATGCCATTGGTGTAATGGGGTCAGGCACCAGAGGAATGGGGTCAGGCACCAGAGGAACAGAGCGCATGCCGAACATCACGGCCAATCCCGTTCACCTCGGCCTCGGCGCCACCGCCGTCGTCGAGCCGCAGTTCACCGGCATGGCGTGGTACGACGCCTACACCGAGCGCCACGCCTCCGATGGCATCGAGGGACGCCTGGTCAGCATGTATACGTTCGAGAAGTCGTGGGACGTCTGGGAAATGCACCCGCACGGCAGCGAAGTCGTGCTCTGCACGAGCGGAGAGATGACGCTGACGCAGGAAAGGGACGGCAAGGCATCCAGCGTGCTGCTGCGCGCGGGCGACTACGCGATCAACGAGCCGAGGACGTGGCACACCGTCGATGTCGAGCGCTCGGCCACCGCGGTGTTCATCACCGCAGGCGTCGGCACCCTGCATCGGCCGCGCTGACGGTCGCGCAACTGCCGGACACCCATCACACCTTCGTGCGCTACGATTTTCGTAACGCAGCAAAAATCGCAGCAGTCGCCAGCCAGCTACTGGATCGGCGCAATCCAGGCAATGACACCCTTCTGATCGTCGGAGACATACAGGCGCCCGTCCGGTGCGAACGTGATGTCCGTCGGCCTTCCGTGAGATCTCGTGTTGTCGTCCCAACCGGTTGCGAAGTCCGTCATCGCGCCCGTGTCGTTACCGTTGAGGTCCTGACCGGGCATCGGCAGGCCGGTGCTCTGGTCCATGGCGATGGCGACCATGCGCGCGCCGGACCACGAGCCGGCCGCGCCGTGCAACGCCACGATCGCAGTGCCCGAATACATTCCGGGCCAAGAACCGGGTGCGAAATCCAGCCCGAAAGGAGTGTCGCCGATCAGGAAGGACGCATTCTCCGGCGCAACGCCGGAACAGTCGGGAGTCGGCGAGACGCTGGTATACGGCGTGTCCTTGGTAGCGCAGCAGGGAAAACCCCAGTCATCGCCTGCGTGGATCGGCAGCAGCTTTTCGCGGCCGGCGCTGCTGGCGCTGAAGTCGAGAGCCAACTCGAGCGCGAAACAACGATTGTGACCATGAGCGCAGCGTACGAGGATCGGGTTGCGCATTCCTTTTGCAACCTGCGTCCCATGGAGCGTGTCAAGCTTGAGGATGCCGCCGTGAAACGGTGGAGGCTGCTGGCAGGTTTCATTGTTGTCGCCCCCATTGCCGACGTAGATCGTGCCGTCGTCGGCGACGTCGAGAGTCTTCGGCCAATGCAACGGCGACATGTAGACGTCGATCGTGCCGACCGTATCGGCGCCCGCCGACGGCGCGCGTTCACCAGCGGCGTACGGGACGCGCATGATGTGGATGTCGTCCTGGTAGTAGAAATAGCCGTTGTAGAACATGAGGCCCTGGGTAGCCGTAAGCGCGTCCTTGAACGTCACCGGCTTGTCGGCCACGCCGTCTCGATCGTCATCGGGAAGAACGATGACGGCCGCATGCCCATTCGCGCCGCCGGAAGTGGTCAGTCGCGTCGGCGACGCGACGAACAACTCGCCACCCGGTGCGAATCGAACCTGCCGCGCATTGCCAACCGTCCCAAAGTAGTGCGCGCAAAAGCCGTTCGGAAGATGAAGGAATGTGAGATCCGGCCAAGACGGATCCCCGCCGGCAACCGTCGTAGTCCCCATCGCCGTAAACTGGATCGAGCCGGGAAGCGTGCAGGGATTGGTGATCGGTGGCGGCATGCCGTCGATCGCAGCGCTCACGAAACCGGTGATCTGGGTATCCACCGTCGCGGAGTCACCCGTGGTGTGGCAGTCCGGCTTCTTCTCTGCGGATCCGAAGCTAGAGATCATCTTGTTCGAGCACGACGCGCGGCAATCAGCGAGGCTCGCGGAGTTGACGCCGTTTCCGCTCAGTGCGGCCTTCTGCGCGCAACGCAGACCGCAATAGATCGCCTTGCCGGACGACTTCAGCTTCCCCGACGTGCAGGAGCTGGCGCCGCCGGCGACCATCAGCAGCGAACGCAGGTTGTTCATTTCGTCGTGGACCGCGGACGTCATGATCGTGACGTCGCCGGTGTTCACGCACGCGCTCGCGACTGGAGTGCCTTCGACGTCGGTCCAGCCTGCCTGCAGCTTGGCGGCCGCGTTCGTCTCGCAGGCAGGATCGAGCGATGCGCCGGTTTTCACGGCCTTCGCGTCGCACTTGGTGATGGAGAAAGCATCCCTGCCGACCAGGCCGCGCTTGCCGCCGATGCATCCCTGGCGCTGCGTCGAGTCGGCGCCGGCATCCACGGCCGCAATCAGAAGAAGACAGGCAACGACAGGAACCAAGACCCCCGAGGTTTTCACGACGCGAGGCGTAGTCGGTTTTCCGCACATATTCAATGGGGAAAAATTGGCCGCAGCGGCAGCAGAAAACGCAGCAGCCGCGGCGCCTTGACCGCACGAGCTCGCTCGGCACGGCGTTGTTCGTCGCACCGGGAGTCGCACTTCTGCGAATCGCGAACACCTGTTGTCCTCAATCCTGGGAAGCGTCGCCGCAGTTTTCCCAGTGAGAAAACTGCAAAATCGCGCACGTCGGTGCTGGCTCGGATATTGCTCTGCCGGGGGTGCCGGCCGCGGGCCGGTGACGGCAAGGAGGGACTTCCTGCCGAGCATTGAAAGCTGCAGCAGCCGTGTCGCGGATCTGGTCCGCGCGCGAGAGGTGAGCCATGCCCCAACCGATCGAAGGGCCGATGCAGACGCGCCGGGGGTTTCTCGATCTCCTCCTCGGACTCGGCGTCGTCGGATGGGCAGGCAGCGTCTTCTATCCGATCATTCGCTACCTGACGCCGCTTCCGTTGGCCGGTCCCGGAGGACCGGTCAAGCTGAGCGCAGAGCAGCTTGCGAGCCTGGCGAAGGATCGCTTCGTCATCGTTCCGGCGGCGGGCAAGCGGTTGCTGGTGTTCCAGGACCCCGCGCAGAAAGTTCGCGCGCTCGATGCGCGCTGCACGCACGAAGGCTGCACGGTCAAGTTCGTTCCCGGCGAATCGGTGATCTGGTGCGCGTGCCATAACGGCCGCTTCGATCTCGATGGCCGAGTGATCTCGGGCCCGCCGCCGCGACCTCTCGGCCAGTACGTCGCGCAGCAGGACGCCGACGGCGGCGTCACGGTCATGCCGCAGGCCACATGAGCGACGGCGCGAAAGCTACCCCGGCGGTCACGCACGAAACGGCGCACAGCGGCCTGCTCGGCTGGCTCGACCGACGCTACGGCCTGACCCCTCTCATCGTATACATGCGGCACAAGGAAGTGCCGGTCGGCGCGCACCCGATGGTCTGGTACTACCTCGGCGGCGCGACGCTGTTCTTCTTCCTCGTCCAGATCGCCACCGGCGTGCTGCTGCTGATGTACTACCAGCCGGGCCAGGCCACCTCGTACGAGAGCATCCGCTACATCGCGACCAAGGTTCCCTTTGGATGGCTGATCCGCGCGATCCACTGCTGGAGCGCGCACCTGATGATCATCTGTCTCGTGCTGCACATGTTCAGCACGATGCTGCTCAAGGCCTACCGTCCGCCGCGCGAGCTGACGTGGCTCAGCGGTTTCGCGCTTTTCGCGATAGCCCTCGCGTTCGGATTCTCGGGCTACCTGCTGCCGTGGAACAAGCTGAGCTTCTTTGCGACTGCGGTCGGCACCGATTCCGTCAAGTCGGTGCCGGTCATCGGTCACTGGTTGCTGCTGGTGATGCGCGGAGGCGAGGACGTCACGATCAACACGCTGTACCGGTTCTTCGCCGGTCACGTCGTGATTCTTCCGCTCGTCTGTTTCGCGCTCGTCGGGCTACACCTGCTGCTGATCCAGCGCCAGGGCATGGCGCCGCCGATTCACGGGCCGAGCGGCAGGAAGGGAATGCCGTTCTTCCCGAACTTCGCTCTGCGCGACCTGCTGCTGTGGCTCGTGTGCCTGACTGCTCTTGCGGGCCTGGCCGTGCTGCTTCCGTACGGACCGAAGCTGCCGGGAATGGAGTGGGATCTCGGCACCAAGGCCGACCCGCTGGCTCCCGCTTACCCCGGTATCAAGCCGGAGTGGTACTTCCTTTGGATCTACCAGCTCTTGAAGGAGTTCCCTCCGCACCTGTTCGGGCTCGAGGGCCCTCAGGTCTGCCTGCTCGTCGTCGGGCTTCTGATGGGCGGCTGGGCGCTGATTCCGTGGCTCGACCGCTCGGCACGTCGCGGCAAGTCGTCGATCGCATTCACCGACATGGGGTTCGCCGCCATCGTGTTCCTGACGTTCCTTACGCTGAAGGCAGCCGATCTCGGTGCCGACACGATACCGACGACGCCGGCGGAGACCGCGGTGGTCGCGCGCTATTGCGCCATCGTCGTCATCGCCCTTGCTGCTGCGACGACGGTGCTTCGCATCGGGCTTTACGAGCACCGCTGGTTCCTGCTGAGCGCAGCCGCCGTCGTCCACATTGCGCTGCACGGGCTGCTCGGCTGGGACTATCTCTTCGCCGGCGCCGTCGTCGGAACGGCCACTGTCACGATGCTGGTCGCCGGCTCGCTGCGAACGCGCGGCCGAGCCGCCGAGGTCGTGCCGTGAACGCGCGCGCTCTTGCCGCCGTGCTGCTGCTCGTCGCACTGCCGCGCCTCGGCGTCGCCGACGACAACGCGGCGCCGCCGGAAGAGTTCAAGATGACCACTGCGCTGCAGGAGATGCTCGACTCCCACGACGACAAAGACGCCGTAGTGCTCGACCAGGCGCAGCGAAAAGTTTTCGATGCGCTGCCGGCGCATGCGCGGCAGCTTTTCGCCGACGCGGTGGACAACGAGTACATCGGATCGGCTACGCAAATCCGCGAGATCCTGTCGCTCGACCTCGACACGACCAAGCTCGAGCTGGTGCTGACCAACAACTGCCTGCTCTGCCACAGCAACGACAAGTACCAGGACCCGCCGACGCTGTTCTCGCTCGATCCGGTCGCGGCGGGCTCGCCGCCGTACATGAACCTGCGCAACTTCGTCAGCGACGCGCACTTTCGCCACAACCTGGCCTGCGCAGGCTGCCACGGCGGCGATCCGACCGGCAACATGGCGCACGACCATCCCGACCAGTGGCCGACCGACCGCGACGAGCGCATCGCCAATCCGAAATGGATCCCCGAGTTCTGCGGTCGCTGCCACAGCGATCCAAAGTACATGGGCACCTTCAATCCGTCGCTGCCCACCGACCAGCTCGCCAAGTACAAGACGAGCCATCACGGCAAGGCGCTGCTCGAAGGCGGCAATCCGCGCGCGGCCCAGTGCGTGAGCTGCCACGGCGTGCACGGCATCCAACCCGCCAAGAGCCCGGCGTCCAGCGTTTTTTCGAAAAACGTTCCCGAGACCTGCGGCAAGTGCCACTCGGATCCGAAGGTCATGGAAGGAGTCAAGCTTCCTGACGGCTCACCGATCCCCACCGACCAGCTCGCCAAGTACAAGACGAGCGTTCACGGGCGCGCACTTCTCGAGAAGGGCGACACCGGTGCGCCGGCCTGTAACGATTGCCACGGCAATCACGCGGCGGCGCCGGCCGAAGTGTCGAGCGTCGCGCAGATCTGCCGTACCTGCCATGCGCGCAACGGCACGCTGTTCGAAGGAAGCCCGCACAAGGCGGCGTTCGAAAAGCACGGCTGGCCCGAATGCCAGCGCTGCCACGGCAGCCACGCGATCGACAAGCCGACCGACGCGATGCTCACGACCACCAAGGGCTCGCTTTGCGCCGACTGCCACGACCAGAACGCGAAGGACAAGCCGGAGTGCAAGCAGACAGCCGCGCACTTCCACGACACGATCGTCGGCATGGTCGACGCGTCCACCAGGTTCGGCGTGCTGTCGGCCGAGCTTGCCGAGAAAGGCCTCGACGTCGACCCGCTCGACGACGAGCGTCGCAGTCTCGACGACGCGCTCAAGCAGTCGCGCTCGGAAATCCACTCCTTCGATCGCAGTGACTTCGATGAAGTGGCCGGCAAGGGCCTCGAGACGGTCACGAAGATGCAGACACTCGTCAAGGGAGTCGATGACGAGTATCGCGACCGCCGCAGCGGGCTGCTGGTCGCCATCGCTTCTCTCGTCGTCGTCGTGCTCGCGCTCTGGATGAAGATCCGCAGCATCGAGCGCGGAAAGTGAGCGGACGCCAGCCGCCGCAATAAAAAAGGCGCCGGCCGTCTTTCGATGGCCGGCGCCTTTTTCCATAGGCCCGTTGCAGAGAATGGCTCAGTGCTTGAGCGCGAGCACCCAGTCGACCAGTGCGTTGATCTCCGGGTCGCTCAGCTTTTCACCGAACGCCTTCATCCGCTCTTTTCCGGTCTTGTCGTCCTTGACGCCCTCCTTGATCTTCTTGATCATCTCCGGCTTTTTCAGCTCGGCCTGCACTTTCGGGTCGGTCAGGTCCTTGATGTTCCTTTCCTTGCCGACTTTGGTGTCGCCCTTGGCGTCCTTGCCGTGACAGATCGAGCAGTTCTTGCTCCACAGTGCGTTCGCGTCGACATCGGCGGCACTCGCCGCGGAGGCCACCAGCAGGGTGGCCGCCCAAACGGCGCCGACGACGAGACTGACTCGCGCTTTGCTGACCATGGTCGTGTCTTCTCCTTTGTGGTTGCATGCAATCGAGAGCCGGCCACGGCCCGCGCCGTCGAGCTCCGGCAGGAACGATCCCGCCGCGGCAGGATCGATGCGAAGGCTTCCCGTGGTGCCGGGCGGGTTCATTGCTCCTGCCTCAGCAACCGGGAAGTCATGGTGAGCGCGCCGCCGTAGAAAACCAGCGCGAGAAAAAGGTTCATCGGTCCGCCGAGCGAGACGTCTTCCCACGCCAGGCGCGCGCCGCCGGCAATCAGCATCGGAAAGACGAGCCAGCGAAGGTCCGGCAGGTCCCAGCGGCGGCCGCTCCATGCGAGCGCGATTGCCAGCACCGAGACGACGATCGTGCGGACCGATGCGAGATACGCTGCCCGCTCCAGGTGCGGAGCGACGGAGATCAGCGCGGACGTGAGCAGCGGCGCCGCGACGCCCGCGATACCCCAGCTTGCCAGCGCCGCCACGAGCAGGCGCGGCACGGCGTCCGACCAGTGAACGTCGGGCGCAATTCGCGCCGCAAGCACCGCATAAGCTGCAATGGCGGCGGTGAGCACGAGAGCCGCCGGCGCGTCGAAGTCGACTGCGAAGTCTTCGGGGGTTCCGATCAACCCGCGAAGCCCGAGGCTCGCAAGGCCGGACGGCAGCGCCGCCGCGGCAAGATACAGCGCCCCGTGTAGTCGCAGCGTATTGCGCCGGCGCACCACGCCCGTCGCAATCGCGACTGCGGCAAGCGTGAGCCAGGTTTCGGCGAGCGCAGCGGGGGCCAGCAGCATCGCGGTGCCGGCGCCGACGAGCAGCCCGGCGAACGTGCTGTACGCGTAGAAATTTCGCGGCGGATTTTCCTCGGCATCGATCGAAAGGAACGCTGCCGCGTAGCAGGCAGCGCCGATCAGCGCGATCGACACCGCGATGCCGGTCGAGCTTCCACCATGGAACTGGATCGTGACCATCGCGGTGCCGATCCCCGCAACGAGCGACGCCGAAACCTGCACCAGCTCGAACAGGGAAATCGGCCGGCGCCGCGCCAGCGTGGCCGTGGCAACGCTGGCAAGCCAGATCACCGGCGCCACAAGGGCGAGCACGATGACGTCGCCGGGCGGCGTCGATGAGTAGAATTCCGCAGAGGGCCGCGGCTGGGAGACCAGCAGCGCAAGCAGGACGAGAACGAGATCGACGGCGCCGGCCAGCAGCCAGCGCAGCTCGGGCCAGCGCTCAATGGACTCGATCGTCTCGACGGCTGCGGCCGCAACCAGCAGAGTCGCGGCGTACAGCATGAAAGTGCTGGTTCCGGAGAGCAGCGCGACGATCGTGGCGACTGCCCCGGCAGCCACGATCCACGCGAGCACACGCAGGTCGCGCCGGCGCGCGACGACCAGGCCGAGCACGAAGAAGACGATGATCGACGGTGCAACGACGGCGCCCGGCAGCAGGCCGAAACGCACCGTGGTCTCCCACAACAACGGGTACGCGATGACGATTCCGCCAATCCCGTAGAACGCCGCGCTCGTCTTCTGCGCCGGATCGCGCGTGCGGTCCGCCTGGACGAGCCACCAGGCCGCGTACAGCAATCCGAGCACCGGCCCGCTGAAATCGGGCAGCAAGGATGCGGCGCTGATCGCACGGAGCAGGAAGGCTCCGCCGAGGATGACCAGGGTTCGACCAGCCAGGCCGACGATTTCGGCCGGCGCCCACGCGTGCACCGGGCCGGCAATGGACGCCGGTGCGATGGTAGAAACGCTTCTGGTCAGCAGGGAAACGGCACCGAGCTCGAGCGCCTGGATGCGCGAACGCAGATCCGCGACTTCTCGCGCCAACGACTCGACCCTGGTCTCGATCTCGTCCCGGCCTGGCGGCATGCACGGCACCTCGGTGCGAAAAACGACAGATCCGGGCAATGCAATGCAATGCGCATGCCGCTCGCAATGCGCAGATCGTTGGTGCGAGGAGCCGGAAACGCTGCGGAATGCCCGTCAGTCGGCGTTAGGTCGCGGCGCCATCCGCAAGACTTTCCCAGCTTCGGAAAAGGATCCCCGCATCATTCCCGATTGCCGGAATCCTCGCGCGCGGCAACGGCAGCTTCGGCGACCGGTGATGCGGGCGGTGCTGCTTCCGCGTCGTCGATGCGTTCGGCGTTGCGCGCCGCCGGCGCGCGTCCGTGCCACCAGCTCATGTCCATCGGGTAGACGTCGGGATCGAACACGACCCAGTACATGTGCCACACCAGGATCGCCAGGGTCGCCAGCACTGCTTCGTAGAAATGGAGCGAGGTCGCCACGTCGGTGAGCCACTTCGGCAGGTAGCGCAGCGTGATGTCCTTGAACCACAGCGGCAGGCCGGTGACCGCCATGAGCACGATGCCCCACAGGAACGCCCAGTACTCCGCCTTTTCGATATAGCTGAAGCGCCCGGAGACGGGGTGCTCGCGGCGAAGGCCTACGTACCAGCCGAGCATCGCGAAGAAGTGGCGCGCGTCGGACAGTTTCCACCAGATCCCGCGCATCCATTCGCGCTGGCGGCTGGCCTTCGAGAAATAGTTGCCGACGTGCCAGATGACGGCAACGAGGAGCACGATCGCTGCGATGCGGTGCGTGATTCCTCGCGTCGCGTGGGCAGTCTCCCAATGCAGCAGCGGTGCGGCCCACCAGCTCTCGGGCGTGGTCAGTGCAAATCCGCTGTACGCCAGCAGCGGGAAGCTCAGCATCACCAGGCCGTGCTGGAGCCTCAGGCGAAGCGGCATGCGCAGGCGCGCAGGGCCGCGCGCTTCGGCGTGAGTCGCCGGTTGCATCGCAGCCTTTCGCACGAAGTCGGCGGCCGTGTGCAGCACCATCCCACCGATCACGACGGCGATGATCCACAGGTAGATGAGCCGGATCCAGTGCTGCGCGCCGTCCTTGGAGATCGTCGCCGAGACGTGGACCGGGCCCACTGCGAAACGCTGTCCCGCGCCGGGATGACAGCGCGCGCAGGTCTTTGCGATGTTGTCCGGGTGTACCGAGGAGCGCGGATCGCTCGCCGGAAGCACGTCATGGACGCCGTGGCAGCTCGAGCAGTTGGCCGCCGAGACTTCCCCGGCACGGATGGCCAGGCCGTGAAAGCTGTCCTGGAACGCCGAGAAGTTGGTGTCACTCAGGCCATGGCGTTCGACGAGACGCGTGTCGCCGTGGCAGCGACCGCAAGTGTCGCGCGACACGTTGCCCGCGAACACCGGCGATCCCGAATCGGTGTGTGACAGGATGCGGTGCTCGCCGTGGCAGTCGGTACACGTCGGCGCATCTCGCATCCCGCGGGCAAGAGCCTGCCCGTGGACGCTCTGCTGGAAGGTGTCGACGACATCCTTGTGGCACTTGCCGCAGGTCTGCGGGACCGTCGCTCTCCAGATCGTCGACTTCGGATCGTCCGGCGGAAGGGTGCGGTGCGAATCGTGGCAGTCCGAGCAGACGGCGCCGCGTTTTCCTTCGCGGATCGCGCGCGCGTGGGCGCTCTCGAGGTACGCTTCGACCGGCTGCACGACCGACAGGTTGCGTTCGCGGGCAAGATTCGGATCGGCGTGGCAGCGGGCGCAGACCTGAGCCAGTGCGATCCAGTGCTCCGGCGATTTGTCGTCGCTGCGGTCGACCACCTTGTGCAGGTCGCCGTGGCAACCGTCGCACCTTGGCGCCGCGGTGACGCCGGCCGCCCTTGCCCTTGCGTGGTCACCCTCGCGGTAGGCCTTCACCTCGTCATCGTGGCAATCCGTGCAGGTCTCGAGGTCGACTTCCTTCAGCTTGCCGTGAGGGAGCGACGTCGCGTCCGCATGGCAGGTCGTGCACTGGAGGTCGGAATGCGCCGACGCCGAAAATGCGCCGCCGGCGATGTTGGCCGGATGCTTCTCGTCCTTGCTGACGCTGTCGCCGTGACACGACAGGCAGTCTTCGTTGCCCAGGTCGGCGGCGATCGCCGGGACGACAGCGGCCGCGAGGCATGCAAGAACGCCCGCGGCCACCGCGGAGAGGATCCGCGTGCCATCGCGAGCTGCCAGCATCCTGTCCACGACAGCACGGACGTAGCACTTTCGGTGCCGAGCCGGCGGCGATCTGCCGTCGATGCGTCAAGAGGCCGAGTCCACTGGCGGAATGGACAAGACGCGGGCACGTTCCTTACTTCTCGAGCGTGACGAAGCCACGGGCAGCTTCAGCTGTGGGAATTCTCGCACGACGGGTTTCCCACTTCTGGAGAAGAAACGGCAAGCAGTCGGCTCGAGGCGTTTCCCCTGCTGCGGTGCTTTGCATATCATTCGCTGCGGCGGGGACGCGTCGCGGGGTGCAAGGCTGGCTTGCGTGCCGGTCCGAATGGCACGCGATCATCGTGCCGGCTCCCGCATCGGCGAGGGAGTAACGATGAAGCTCGAATCCAGGTCCCTCGACCGTCTCGTGACAGCCCGGCGCTCCTGGTTGCGGCTCCCGCATGCTGCCGTCCCGGTCGCAGCCATGGCGGCAGTGCTCGTCGGGCCTTATTCTGGATTTGCGGCACAGGGCACCGATGCGAAGGCCAACCAGTGCATCGCCTGCCACGAGATCGAGCAGCTTCCGATCACGCTCGGCCACAGCTTCGGTGAATGGAAAGCTTCCGAGCACGCCCGCAGCGGCGTTGCCTGCGAGAAGTGCCACGGTGGAGATCCTTCGGCGACGCAGATGGAAGCCGCCCACAAAGGCATCCTGCCGTCATCCGATCCGGCCAGCAGGACCAGTTCCCGCAACGTCGCGGCAACCTGCGGCACCTGCCACAAGGACCAGTTCCACGCTTACGAGGGAACGACTCACGCCAAAGAATTCCGCCAGGACACGGTCGCGGCCACCTGCGTGACCTGCCATGGCGCGATGGCAACGAGCCTGCCGTCTCCGGCGGAGATCACGTCGCGATGCATCGTCTGCCACGACAAGCCCGTCGAGGCGCGCGCGGCGCTTTCCTGGCTGGTTGCGGCCAAGATCCAGCTCTACAAGACCAAGCAGTCGCTCGACGCTGCGCAGGCTGCCGTGCCCGACTGGCATGCCGACGCGATCAAGCGCTTCCATGACATGGAGCAGAGCTACCACAAGGTCACGGTCGACTGGCACAGCTTCGACCTGCAGCGCTCGCTGCACGAAAGCCAGGACATCCTCAACCTTGCCAAGCTGCTGGACGGAGAAGCGCGCCTGAAGCTCAAAATGAAGAAGGGCGCCAACACCGACGGCGCCCACGACGACGCCGACCACAAGGACCACTGACCGCAGGCGCGTTCAGCGCAGTGGTTCCCACGCGATCCCGAAAGCCTCGGCCACCGGCCGGCTCGTCAGGCGTCCGCGCGAGCACGATACGCCGCGCGCGAGCGATGCATCGTCTGCCGCGGCCTTGCGCCAGCCGTGCGCCGCGATTTCGAGCGCATAGCTCATCGTGACGTTCGTGAGTGCGTACGTGGAAGTTTGCGGTACCGCGCCCGGCATGTTCGCCACCGCATAGTGCACGATTCCCTCTTCGATGTAGCGCGGATCATGGTGCGTCGTCGCGCGCGTCGTCTCGGCGCAGCCACCCTGGTCCACTGCGATGTCGACGAGCGCCGAGCGCGGCTCCATGCGCCTCAGCAGCTCGCGCGTGACGAGGCGCGGAGCCTTCGCACCGGGAATCAGCACCGCGCCGATCACGAGATCGGCCTCGGCGACCGAAGCTTCGATGTTCGCGAGGTTGGACATCAGGCTCGTGACGTTGCCGCGCACGACGTCGCTCACGTACGCGAGGCGGCGCGGATTGACGTCGACGATCGTCACGTCGGCACCGAGCCCGACCGCGACGACGCAGGCGTTGAAGCCGGCCACTCCCGCGCCGAGGATCGTCACGCGTCCGCGCCGGACGCCGGAAACGCCGGGCAGCAGGATTCCCTTGCCGCCGTGGGCCATCTCGAGGGACGCGGCTCCGGCCTGGACGGCCAGGCGACCGGCCACTTCGGACATCGGCACGAGCAGCGGCAGGCTTGCGTCGTCGAGCTGCACCGTCTCGTACGCGATCGCGGTGCAGTTGCTGCGCAGAAGCTCGCGCGTGAGCGTCTCGTTGGCGGCCAGGTGCAGGTACGTGAAGAGCACGAGGTCTTCGTGCAGGAAGCCGTATTCGGCTGGAAGCGGCTCCTTGACCTTGAGCACGAGGTCGGAGTCGCGCCACACGTCGGCCGCCGTCGCGGCGATCGTCGCACCGGCACGGTCGTACATCTCGTCGCTGAGACCGCTGCCGCGCCCGGCGCCGCTTTCGATGAGCACGCGGTGCCCGTTCGACGCCAGTGCCGTTACGCCCGCCGGAGTAATCGCGACGCGGTTTTCGTCGTCCTTGATTTCCCTTGGAACGCCGATGCGCATGCCAGCGGAGTCTGCGCCGTTTCCGGGCGCAATGCGACGCCCGGATATCCGGAACAGGCACGAACTACGCGCCGGCACTCACTCGCGTAGTCTGTCCCTGTTCCGGATTTGCAGAGCGCCTGCCATCCGGGTGTCACTGCAGCGTCGGGGCCGGCGGTGCTGCAAAATTCGTCGGATCTCCGTCTCCCGCGGCATTCGCGTTGCCGTGCACCTCATTGCCCACCGTGACCTGCAACGCATTCCACGACGGAACGATCGCCCACAACGTGCGTGTCTCTTCGCAGCGTTCGACCCCGTGTTCGCCGACGGTCCCCCGCGCGAGATCGCGACGCACGACCGCGTACACCGAGCGGCCGAGCCGGTCGCAGAGCCTCAGCACTTCCCATACGTGCTCGTCCTCGAGCGCCGTGATTTCCTCGACGGCAACCGTGCTCGTGCTGCCGCGAGCCAGCGCTTGCACCTCGTCGATCAGGGCGAGCTGGTCCTGGCGCGACGACGCGAGCAGCGCGTTGCGTGCGAAGATGTCCACCGGCGCGCGCAGCGCACGCGCGACAAGCACGTCCAGGCGACGGGCAGCCACCGGGGCACTTGCATCCGGCGGCGGAGGAGGACTCCACGCAACGCCAAGCTCGTGCCGGATCGCGGTTACTCTGCGCACCAGGCGCCGGTATCCACGTTGCACTGCGTGCGGATCGGCGAGCGCGCTCTCGTCGAGCCATCGCTCGTCCTCGAGGATCGCGTCCAGGCGCAGCAGGTCCTCGCGCGTCGCGCAGAAGCGATCGACGAATCGCCGGCGCGCGTTGATCGCGAGTGCGCCGACAAGACGGCCGGGATGAACGGATCGTGCGCACCCGGCGCAGATCTCGCCGACGAGCTCGATCGGTTCGGTATCGCTGTCGCGCCCGCACAGCTCACAGAAGCGCCGACCGGCAGCGACGTTTCCGCTTGCACGGCACGATTGGCAGGTATCGCGCCGCACGCCGCCCGCGTGCGCCTCTTCGCGGAGATCGACGACGACGAGATCGCCGCAGCACTGGCAGATCGAGTTGCCGAGGCTGCCGACGAAACGGCCCGTCGATGTGCGTTTGGCGGCGATTCGCGTCGCCAGGATACGATGGACGCGATCGCGGCGACTGCGACGCCGCCGCGCGGGAGATTGGTAAGGCCTTGGCTCGGACACGATGCACCTCCGTGCAGCCGCCGAGCGCGCCTGGTACCGATGCAACCTTGAGGGAGGCAGGCTTGCGCCTGGACGTTTTGCCCGTGGAGCCGCGAAGCTCGAGCCACATCATCCCGTCAGGGTTGCCTTGGCACCGTGGCCGCTCGTGCGGCTCGGTTGTCGGACGGGCTCTCAAAGGCAGCCCGTCTCTCTGGATGTTGGAAGCAAGCTAACGCAGCAGTGCCGCGCGCGCAACCTGGAGAAGCCGGTTGCAAAGGAAACAGGCGATGCAGACGTTTTGCGTGCTGACGATGCCGGAGCTCACTTGCGAGAGCTCCGGCATCGCGGCGACCAGCTCGCGTCCGCGCCCGACTCTGCCTCAAATCGCAGGCGTGGCGCCGTGCTGATCGTGTTCCTGCTGCCCTTCGATGGCCGGCCGCGCCGGTTGGTTCTGCGCAGGGCCGCCTTTCCCCGCCGCACTCGCTGCACTCGACGTGGAGGCGACGCTTTGTCGCAGCGCGGGATACTGCAGCGCGAGCACACCGCGCAGCACCGATACGTCGGCCGCGGACGGAACCGGTGGTTGCTCGTCCGTTGCGGAAGCGGCGGCGGGCGTAGCCAGTGCCGCGATGCCGACTGCGGTCGCGACCGCGAGAAGCAGCGCGGCCGTTCGTGCGTTGGCGCGGGCGGGAGATGCGAGCTTCCTTCTACGATGCAGTTCCATTGCGTGCCGCCCCCATCCTCGGATCAACATGGGCTGATCCAGCCACGGTCCCGAAGGTCCCGTGCATCGTCCTCACGTGAGGCAGTGCGCGCAGGATCGAAGGGAAATCCTGCCGCGGGCCGCCTGAAAGCAGTAAGGACGCCAATTGCGGCGGCCGTCAAACGTTGGCGATGGGTTTGTACGCCGCGATGCGTGCTTTGTGTGGGCGTGCCCACACAAAATGCGCCACTCGTGGGAGGTTTCGCGGGACGCGAAGCGCGCGTGCGCGTCGCAGCGCGATCTCTACGTCGATGTCAGCCGGTCGGCCTGAGCTCGGCAGGCACATCGCGACGGAAGAAGTTCCTGGCCGCGCCGCTCCTGTTGCGCAGATAGACGAACGCGTTCGAGGCGAGGCGAGCCAGGAAGCGGGGCTCTCTCGCCATGAGCAGGGCCAGGCCGCGCAGCACGTCGGGGCGCGAGTAGAACGTGCGGTAGCACTGGTCGAAATACGTCTCGAGGATCTTCGTCGTCAGACCGTTCGGCACGAACACGAAGTTCATCGCGTTCATCTCCTCCCAGTTCTCGACGAAGCTGCCGTGGCTGTGGATCGTCGGGTAGGCCGGAGTGCCGGGGTACGGCGTGAACTTGGTGATCTGGCAGAGGTCGAGCTCGACGGTGCGCAGGAACTCGAGCGTCTCGGCGAGGCTGTCGAGTCCCTCTGTCGGGTGACCGAGCATGACGTAGCCCTTGGCACGGATTCCAGCCTGGCGCGTGAGCCTCAGCGTCTCGCGCATGCGCGGAATCTTCACCTCGTGCTTGACGACGTCGAGGATGCGAGGGGATCCCGACTCGATGCCGTAGGCGATCTGCCAGCACCCGGCCTTCTTCATAAGCTTCATCGTCTCGAGGTCGAGAAGGTTCGGATGGCTGGTGCAGCTCCACGTGAAGCGGAAGCCTGCCTCGAGAAAGGATTCGCAAAGCTGCACGACGCGGTCGCGGCGCACCGTGAACAGGTCGTCGACGAAAAGGACGTGACGCACGCCGAGGCCCTCGAGGTGGCGACACAACCCGACGACGTACTCGACGCTGTGCATGCGGCCTTTGCGTCCCGACGTCGAGCGGTCGCAGAAGCTGCACGAGAACGGGCAGCCCCGCGACGTGATCAGCGAGGCGACCGGCGTTTTCGGATAGCTGAACAGGGTCGGCTGGAAGCGGTGCGGGAAGTCCGGCAGCAGGTCCCAGGCCGGCGGCGGCAGCTCGTCGAGATCGTCGATGTACGGGGCGCGCGGATTGGCAACGACGTTGCCGTCGCGGCGCCACGCAAGGCCCGCAACGCCGTCGATCGGCTGCTGCGTTTCGAGCCTTTGGAGAAGATCGAACAGCGAGTGCTCGCCTTCGCCGACGATGCCGTAGTCGATTTCCGGGAAGGCCTCCAGGGTGCGCTCGGGAATCGCGCTGACGTGGGGCCCGCCGATGATCGTCACGACTCCCGGTACCAGCTCCTTGACGCGAGCCGCGATGCGCGCCGCGTTGGTGACCGAGATCGTCGTCGCCGAAAGACCGAGCACGTCGGGACGAAGCGCCGCGATCTCGCGGCTCACTTCCTCGAGGCCACGGCCCTGCTCCTTCGCGTCGACGAGGTGGACCCGGTAGCCGCGCTCGCGCGCGACGGCGGCAAGCACGAGCACGCCGACGCCCGGTATCGTCTCTTCGCCTTTTCGAAGCCCGTCCATCGAGCGGTCCCAGAACACGTAGGGCGGCTCGCAGAAAACGATGGTGCGCCCGCGCTCAGGCGCAGACGCCCGTGTCGGCAATTCGCTCACAACGCCGCTATACCACGGCCCCGGGAAATGGGATTCCGAAATGTAATAGGGTCAGGCACCAGAGGAATGGGGTCAGGCACCAGGGGAATGGGGTCAGGCACCAGGGTGAGGCACCACGGCGTTTCAGAAGTGGCGCGTGACCGTCAGCGCAAACAGCATCGTCGCGCTGGTGGAACCCTGCGACGGAAAGTAACCCTCGTAGCCGGGCACCCGGGCGGCCCCGGCCGGAATGAATGAGAATGAGCCGCCGAGCCCCCAGTCCCCGACCGTCCACGCCAGCCCGCTGCTGACGCGGAGCCGCTCGTAACCCGTCGGCGAAAAACCGTCGCCCTTGCCGAGGAATCCTCCGGACCTGGCGATGCCTCCGAGCAGGCTGACGTTGTCGATCGGAGAGTACGAAAATCCGAGGAACTGGCGCCAATTATCGCGCGTCGCACCGTCCGGACTCGTTCCGAACGCCAGAGTCTGGTCGTAGCGGACGATGTCGTTCCACGTCTGCTCCGGATCGGAGAGGAACCCGAACGAAGCTCTCCAGCGCGGCGCGAACGCCCGCGTGACCTCGCGGGTCAGCGCGGGCGTCGCACCGGCCCCGGCGAATGCGGACGGCACAGCCGTCACGATGTCGTCCGCTTTCGCCGTAGGCAGCAACTGTGCGTGGGCCGTCGCGGCCGCAAGGCCGAGACAGAGCAGGAACGCGAACAGCCGGACGGCGGCCAAACCACCACTCGCCCGATGTATTTTTTCTGCTCGCATGACCGGCCCTGTCGCAACACGAGAGGTATTCCTCGTTGCACGGGTCAGCAATCGGGTTTTCCCGCGCAAGTGTGGATTTTTCCTCTTCGTTTGCACAAAGGAACTAACGCGTTGCAGCGGATGCGGCGCAGCATCCGGGGCCGGCGGCTCCCGCTTGCGTGCGTTGCTCGCACTCGAGTCCGATGCCGCGTCGCCGCAGCGGCCGATGTGGATCGCGCCACTGCGCGCATCACCATGGCCGGTAGAAGACAGGCGCAGTTGCTCGCAAAAAAGCCGGCCACAGCATCCGTCGGAACGGGATCAGCTGCCCCACCGCGTCCGCCGGTCTCGGGACCGGCCGGACACCACGTTCACCGGAACGGCGCGGACTGGCCGCTGCTGCGGCCGCACCCGGTTGCGCTGAACGCGTCGTAAAAGAAAATCTTGCAATTTCGCGATGATGGCCTGCCGGAACCGTTTTTCTTGCCCCCGTATGCGCGCCAAAATTGCTGCGTATGTGGGGGACGAAAATGCGGGGCTTCTCCGTTGCGGGACGGACGGCGGCGCTGTCAGGCGCATCGCTGCTTTGCGTGCTCGCCAACGGAATGCTCGACAGCGCAGCGTTCGCGGCGAGTCGCGACGAAGAGCCGGTGTCGCTCGACCGCCTTCAGAAGATTCCGCTGACGCCACTTCCGCCTTCGAACGAATCTCCGCGCCCGAGCGCTGCGTCGCGCGACGACGCGGCACGTTTCGTTCACCGCAGCGTCGCACCGCATGACACGACGCGCGGACACACCGCAAGCGAAGGGCAACATCGCTCGACGGTTGCCGCGCAGCGAAGCGGACACCCGGTGCCGCCTGCCGCCGCGCATGCGAGCGCCGCGACGAAACTCGCAAAGAGCGCACCCGATGCTTCGCGAAGTGCCTCGCGCAAGCCCACCGCGCACGCCGCCGCCAGCCACGAATCCACGCATGCGAAGCTCGCCAATCGTGCCGAGGTCGACTCCGCAAGAGCCGGCAGCGACCAGGATGCGTCGGCGGCTTCCGTCGCTGTCCATGGGTCCTCGGGCGAAGTGTTCGGCCAATCCGATCCACCGCTGGACCAGAGGCCTGCCGGACTGCAGTACGTCCCGATGCTCATGCCGATGCATCCCGACGTGGTGCCGGCTCCGCGTCGCGACGCCACCGGTGTCAGCGCCGCCCCGCATTCTGCGGCGACTCCTGCCAAAGCGCCCGCTCGCGAGGACGATGCACCTGCCGGACGGGAATCGGCAAAGGCGCAGGACGAGCGGCTGCTGGCGAGCCGCGTCGATCCCGTCGAGGCCGGTGTCGAGGCCCGCGCCGAGTCCGCCGAACCCATCCGTGACGCGCCCAGCGACCTGCGCGGGCGGCAGCCGCAGCGCGATGCATTCACGCTCGCGAGGCTCGGCCCGGCTCCTGTCGCGGCGGGAAGCCTGGCGCCGAGCGACGACGAAAAACTGCTGCTCGACCTCGTCAACGTCGAGCGCACGTCGCGCAACCTGAAGCCGCTGGTGTGGGATGCGCATCTCACGCGCATGGCCCGGCTTCACGACAGTGACATGAAGGCATCGCACCGCATCTCGCATTATTCGTCGCGAGACAGCGCCGACCTGACGACGCGCCTGACGAGGATTTCCTACAGCGCGCGCGAAGCCGCCGAGAACGTCGCGTTCGACGCGAACGTCGTCAAGGCGCATCGCGCGCTGATGCAGTCGCCGGGGCACCGCCGCAACATCCTCGATCCCGGCCTCGAGAACGTCGGCCTGGCGATCATGACTCGCCAGGACCGTTGGATCTACGTCGTCGAGGATTTCGCGACGCCGATGGAGCACTTCAGCGACCGCGAAGCGGCAAATCGAATGTCTTCCGCGGTGGCACGGGCCAAGGGGTGGCTGCGGCCGCCGCTCGCCGAGGATCACGACTTGTCGGTGCGACTGGACGGTCTGCTCGAGCAGATGATCGCGTCGGACACCACCGAGGATGCGGTCGGAGGCGGAGTAGGCGAGGGCGCGACGATCGCGTTCACGTCGGCCGATCCGTCGATGCCTCCGCACGACATTCTCGCGAAAGCCTCGAAGTCCGACGGGTATGCGCTTGCGGTCTCGTTCCGCAAGACCGAGCGTTATCCGCTCGGCACCTGGTGGGCCATCGTCTACCTGAAAGACGTCTACTGAGGCTTTTCGCGCACGATCCGTGCGCTCCAACGGCCGATTTTCCACGCTTTCCCGCTCGCCGTGACGCAGGCGGACAGCGCTCCGTCCTCGATCCAGAAGAGCCCTTGCTGGCCGAAGTGCCTCGCGACGCGCAATGCCTCGGCCGGCGTCGCGCACGCAAAGGCGCGGCCCGGCTCACGATGCGAAAGATCCGGTGAAGCGCCCGTCGCTTCGAACGACGCGATGCTTTCGCGGGCGAGCAAGGCATCCAGCTCGGCGCTGGCGCGAAGGTTCTGTCGCTCCGGCGCCGGCCGGCCGCCGGGATTGTATGCCGTCACGATTGCAAAACGGCGGGGCCATCGCGGCGGCGGCTGAGGCACGAGGAAGACGGTATCGAGCCAGGCGCGCGGAAACGGCGGCGCTTTTTCACTTGCCGAAAACAGCGCCGAAGGTCCGCCGTCGCGACCCAGCCACACGGCGGATTGCGGCCCCAGTATTCCGTCGAAGCGCTCGCCTTCGCGACGGTGTTCCGAGGCCACCTCGATGCGACCGCCCGACGGTACGCGCGCATCCGCGTCGCCGAAGTTCACGATGACGATTCTCTCGTCGCCGGTTGCGCCGTCGTGGCGCCTGATCGCGAGCACGCTGGAATCGAGTTCGTCGCCAAGCGGAATCAGCTCTTCGTCGCCGCTTCTGAGTGCCGTCGATGCGCGACGTACGGCGAGCAGGCGACGGTAGAGGCACAGCATCGATGCCGGGTCTTCGGCCTGCGTCGAAGCGGCGCCGCCTTCGGGTCGCGGCGGCCACGGCAACCAGTTGTCCTCGCGAGGCCAGCCGTGTCGCGGGCTGTCGTCCCACGGGATGGGCGCGCGGCAGCCGTCGCGCAGGCCCGGGTCGACGCGACGGTCGGGCGGAATCTCCGCATCGGAAAGGCCCAGCTCTTCTCCCGCATAGAGGAACGGCGTGCCGCGCAGCCCGAGCAGCAGGAACGCTGCTGCACGCGCCGCTTCTTCGCTGCCGTACCGGGTGCGGTGACGCTGGTTGTCGTGGTTCGACAATACCCACGTCGGCCATGCATCGCGGGGCGCGAGCTCGCTGTGAATCTTCTCGATCTGTTCGCGCCACGCCTCGGCGTCCGGCGGCGTGAACAGCGGAAGGAAGTTGAAACAAAGGTGCAGCTCGTCGCCGCGGCCGTAGTACTCGGCGATCGCGGCGCTGTCGAGGAGGAACACCTCTCCGATCGATACGCGCTCACCGTCGTACGAGTCGAGAAGGACGCGGATATCGCGCAGCAGCGGATGGGTTTCTTCGCGATGATGCAGCGGAACGTGCGTGAGGTCCTTCAGGTAATCGGGATCGTCGGCGAGGGCTTCGTCCTTGCCGATGAGGTGTACGACGTCCATGCGAAAACCGTCGACTCCGCGGTCGAGCCAGAAGCGCAGCGTCGCGTGCATCGCGCGCACCACCTGCGGCTCGCGCCAGTTGAGGTCCGGCTGCTCGGGCAAAAAGCAGTGCAGCCAGTACTGGCCCGTCGCCTCGTCGAAGGTCCATGCAGGCCCGTGCGAAAACTGGCCGACCCAATTGTTCGGAGGACCGCCGCCGGGAGCAGGGTCGCGCCAAACGTACCAGTTGCGCTTGCCGCTCGTGCGGCTGCTGCGCGAGTCGATGAACCACGCATGAAGATCGGAGGTGTGATTGGGGACCCAGTCGATCACGACGCGAAGGCCGCGCTCGTGCGCGTCGGCGACCAGCCGGTCGAACACCTCGAGGCTTCCGAACAGCGCGTCGACGTTGCAATAATCGCGGACGTCGTAGCCGAAATCCTTCATCGGCGACGGGAAAAAAGGGCTGATCCAGATTGCGTCGATGCCGAGCGAACACAGGTAGTCGAGGCGCAGCCGGATGCCTTCGAGGTCGCCTATCCCGTCGCCGTCGCTGTCGAGGAAACTGCGCGGGTAGATCTGGTAGAAAACCGCGCTTTTCCACCAAGGCTTGCGCGGCTCCTGCCGAAGATCGCCGGCCACCGACGCCATCGACGCCACCGACGCCATCGACGCCATCAATGCCATCGATGGAGGATAAGCGGTCGGCGTCGAAGGTGGAACCCGGCCGGTTGGGTGCGGGGCCGGAAAAGGCTAGGTTCCCGCCCCATGAACCGTTCTACAGGCCTCGTCGTTGCCCTCGTTCTTCTCGGTGGCGCCGGAATCATGATCACGCGCCTGATGCTCGACAACTACGCGCTCAGGGTCGACATCGCCAATGTGAAATCCCATCAGAGCGCCGCCGCCAGCATCCCGAAGCCGGCGCCCGCCGCCGCGGCCGTCGTTCCCGCTGCGAGTGCGTCGGGGGGTCGCGAGGTGATCGAGAGCGCGCGACAGATGATGATCGACGCGCTGGCCCAGGAAGGCGGCTCCGAAAAGAAGCTGTGGATGCGCGTCGATCCGAAAGACCGCGAAGCGTCGACGTTTGCCAACCAGATTGCCACCGTGTTCCGTGACCAGGGCTGGGAAGTCTCGGTGCTCGACAACGAAGGCATGCGCTTCAAGGCGGGCCTGCTGATGTTGGTGGGACCCGAGGACGATCCGCCGTCGTACGTGGTGAACGCCCAGGCAGCCATCGACGCGATCGGCCAGGATGTCACCAAGGCACGCGGCTACAGCGCGTACTACGAGTCCCAGAAGAGGGACCATCCCGACTGGCAGGGCACCAAGTTCCTGCCCGATCAGACCTATGTTCTGCTGGTCGGCCGCAAGCCGGAAGCGAAACCCGCCGAATAATCCGGGGTCAGGCACCAGCGCGCATCAACTGGACGGTGCTGCGTGCTTGATGCGCGCTGGTGCCT
>DASXOZ010000011.1 GCA_036493895.1 Candidatus Binatia bacterium
GAGTTCGGCGCGCCGCGGCAGGCACCGTCAAGGCAGGTATCGCCGACGGTGCAGAAATTGCCGTCGTCGCAGGATCCGGTGCGCGCGGCGTTGCTGCACGCCTGGAGGTCGGGGTTGCAGGAGTCGGTGGTGCAGTCGTTGTTGTCGTTGCACGGGTTGGCCGTGCCGACGCAGTCGCCGTTGGTGCAGGTGTCGCCGACGGTGCAGAAGTTGCCGTCGTCGCAGGAGCCCGTGTTCGGCGTGCTGCCGCATCCGAAGATGTCGGCGCCAGGCGCACCGTGGCCCAGGCACACTTCATTCGTGCACGGATTGCCGTCGCTGGCGCAGTCGCTGTTGACCGCACAGGTCGGGACCGACTGGTCGGTCTCCACCTGCTGGCACTGGCACTTGGAGCCGGCGCTGGGCAATGCCTCGGAAGGGCCGGTGCACGTGTGGTTCTTGTTGACGTCCCAGCTCGTGCAGACGTTCATGTCGAACGTGCCGTTGCCGTTGCTGTCGGTACAGAGGACCGAGACGCCGAAGACCGGAACGGAGTCGGCATTGCCGTCGTAGTCGCCGCAGGTGTCGGCAGGATCCTGGCTCGATTCGAGGTTCGGAGCCGGCGGGATCGGCAAGTCATAGACGTCGCAGTTGCCGCCCGAAAGGGCATCGGAGCCGTCGGCGCCGATGTAGATGCCGACGTCGAAACGGTTAGCGTGTCCGGAGCTGATGTTGACCGTGCCGTCGAACGTGAACGTGTCGCCGACGAACTCGCACGCGTGAATCACATTGGTGACGGAGATCGACGAGACGGAGAAGTCGTTGGCGGTGCAGTTCAGGTTGGTCAGGCCGGAGGCTGCCGCCATGCAGTTGGCGGCGTGCGCGGCCGGTGTGCTCGAGATCACGCCGATGGTGGCCAGCAACGCGATCGTCGCCGACAAGCTCGTGCTGCGGCGCCTGGCCGAAGACTCGCGAAACTTCATGTAGACCCCCTGGACGTCGCGGCGTGGCCGCGCCTGCTGTTTTGCGAGTTCCCGATGGAAGCCGCGTTCCCTGGTTTTTTTGCCGCGCCCGCCTCGCGCCCGAGCCGCGTCCCCTGCAGCGACAGACAAGTCGCCGCGCCGACTGCGCCAGCCCCAAACTGGCACCCCCCGGATTGGGGGACCATGGCTGGACGTATTGTCAGTTGCAAGGAAAAAATACCTGAATTTGCGGGAAAAATTCGTCACGCTGGCCGACCGGCGAAACCGGGATTGCGCGGCTGCAAGGGTCCGCCGGGGGTGGTCGGGAGTTCCTGCAAGAGCCGGCTGAGAGCGGTGCCGGCACGCCGGCCGGACCAGGCTTCGTGCCTGTCAGTCGTCGAGCCCGAGCTGGCGCCGAAGCTCTCGCTTGACGATCTTCCCCATCGAGTTGCGCGGCACGCTGGCGACGAAGTGGAAGCGTTCGGGCACCTTGTAGCGGGCCAGGGCGGTCGCGCAGACTTCGCGCAGCTCCTCGGCTGTCACGCTGCCTGCTCCGTCGGCAACCTGGACGGCCGCGACGACCCGCTCGCCGAGCCTTTCGTCAGCAATTCCGAATACCGCACACGCCGCAACGCGCGGGTCCGCATGCAGAACCCTTTCGACTTCGGCCGGGTAGACGTTGGCTCCGCCTCTGAGAATGAGGTCGCCGCGGCGGCCGCGGATGTAGAGCTGGCCGGAGGCGGGGTCGCGCACACCGAGGTCGCCGGTGTGCAGCACGCCGTCCACCAGAGCCGCCGCCGTCTGGTCCGGCTTGTTCCAGTAGCCGAGCATCGGCGTGTACACGCCGGCAAACGGTCCTTGCGACGAAGGGGCGACGCAGATTTCGCCGACCTCGCCGTCGGCAACCTGGCGTCCGTTCTCGTCGAGCAGCCGGATTTCGATCTGCGGTAGCGGCCGGCCGATCAGGCCGGGCTGCGGCGGCGTGTCGCCCGGTGAGCGGGTCACGGCGGTCGGTGCCTCGGTCATGCCGTAGCCGATCGACACGTCGGCGCCGAACCTCTCGCGGTACAGGCGAAGAAAAGACGGCGGACACTCGGCGCCGCCCACTTCGGGCCGCACGAGGCTGGCCAGGTCTGCCCCGCTTACCTGCGGGTGCGTCAGAAGGTCGTGGTAGGTGGCCGGCACCGCGGCAAAATGCGCGACGTTTTCGTTTCGCACCCACTCGGCGACGCCCTCGGCATCGACGCGGTCGATGCACACGCATGTCCCGTCGATCTGGAACACCAGCAGCGGCACGAGGACCATCAGGTTGAGCACGCCGAGCGGCAGCAGCACCCCGTGGATCTGCCCGATCGGATGGGCGCCGGTCGCAGCAGCGACGGCGCCGGGCAGCACGAGGTTGTGCTGGCTGTGCACGGCGCCTTTGGGGAAACCCGTCGTGCCGCTCGTGTAGGCAATCGCCGCGGGCGCGAACGGATCGATCGCGACTCGCTCGGCCACGTCGTTTCCGGCGTGCGCAAGGGCAGCATTCCACTTCGACTGCGCATCGCCGGGATCGGCATCGAGGACGTGGCGCAGCGACGGCACCGCGGCGCGCACGCCGTCCACCTGCGCGCACATCGCGCGATCGCCGAGGAACACGCACGCTTCGCAATCGGCGAGGATGTACGCTTTTTCGGCGGGCGCCAGCGGCCTGGCCACGCCCACCCACAGTGCTCCGAGGCGCATCGTCGCGAGGAATGCAATGACGATCTCGGCGTGGTTGCCGAGGCTTGCTGCAACTCGGTCTCCCGCACCGACGCCGAGCGATGCAAGCGCTGCCGCAGCGCGGTCGACGGCAACGTCGAGCGTGCGGTACGTGTAACGCGAGTGCCTGGCTACCAGCGCGGTCCTGTCCGGGCAGCGTGCAAGCGGTCCTGCCAGGATGTCGGCGACCGTCTGCGGCCCTGTTCCCGGAATCGGCGGCCGCGACGCGGGCACGACGAGATGGCGGGCGCGGACGAGCGATGCCGTGTCTTCCACGCCGATCCCGCTGCCTACGGTCTCATGTACCAGCCGCCGCTGATGTTGATCGCTTCGCCCGTGATGAAGGCCGAGCGGTCCGAGCCGAGGAAAGCCACGAGCTCGGCGACTTCTTCGGGCTTGCCGAAGCGTCGCAGCGGCGTGCGATCGACTTCGCTCTGGAACTGGTCGGCATAGCGGGCGACGAACTTCGACCAGATCAGGCCCGGCGCGATCGCGTTGCAGCGCACGCCGAACGGGCCGCCCTCGAACGCGACACTGCGCGTGAGGCCGAACAGCGCGGCTTTTGCACACGCGTACGGCGCCTCGCGGCCTTCGTTCGCATCGCCGAGCCAGCCGGCGATCGACGAGATGTTGACGATGGCGCCGCGACGCCTCTCGATCATCCCCGGCAGCAGCAGCCGCGTCAGGTGGAATGCTGCCGTGATGTCGACGTCGAGCACGCGGTCCCAGTCGGTCATCGTGAATTCGCGAATCGGCGCGAGCACGTTTTCGGCCGCGTTGTTGACGAGCACGTCGACCGGACCGAGCGACGCTTCGATCTCGCCGATGACGTCGCGCATGCGCGCGCGGTCGGCGATGTCACCGGGAAACGCAAGCACCCGCGCGCCGGTGTCGGCGGCAATCCGATGCGCGACTTCCCGGCAACGCCGTTCGTGGATGTCGACCACTGCCACCTGTCCGCCTTCGCGCGCGATGCGTTCGGCGCTGTGGCTTCCGATACCCGCACCGGCGCCGCCGGTGACCAGCGCGACCTTGCCTTCGAAGTCTCTCGACATGGGGGACTGCCTTTTTTCTGACGCTCGCTCGGGCGGTGGATATACGGGCAGTCGCTTCAGGAATTCAGGCCGACCAGGCGGCGCTGGTTGTCGCGCATGATCAGGCGCGTATCGGCGGCGCTCATCTTTTCGCAGCCGTGCACGAAATCGACCGGTTCGGCGAGTCCCTCGGGATGCGGAAAATCGGAGCCGAAGACGACGTGATCGGTGCCGATCAGGCTGCAAAGGTGCGGGATGTCCTCTTCGTGGTACGGCGAGACGTAGACGTGGCGGCGGAACACCTCGCTCGGTCTTCCCGACCAGCGGCCCCCGATCCACGGCCCGTTGCGGCCCATGCCCTTCATCTTGTCCATCGCCTTGAGCAGGTACGGAACCCACAGGCAGCCGTTCTCGACGCTGACGACCTTGACGTTCGGGAAGCGGCCGAACAGGTTGTGGAAGATCAGCGCCGACATCGTGTCCATGATCGGACGGTCGCCGTAGAAATTGCACCACTGGAAGGCCGACTGGCTGTGCGAGCTCGGGTTGGGCTGCTCTCCCCAGGCCACCGACATCGCCTCGTTGTAACCGGACTCGCCGACGTGGAACGCCACTGCCAGGCCCGCTTCGTTCACCCGCGACCAGAACGCATCGAACACCGGATCGGCCGGTGATTTGCCGCCCTGGGGCCCGGGCCTCATGCCGATGATGCGCGCACCGCGCGACAGCACCCACTCCAGGTCCTTGACCGCTTCGGCCGGATCGAGAAGCGACAGGATCGGCGGCGCGAAGATGCGGCCGAGGTACGAGAAGCCCCACTCCTCGTCGAGCCAGCGATTGAACGCGCGCAGGTTGGCGTAGCTTTGCTCGACGTCGTCCTTCATGAAGTGCTCGACGCAGACGGCGAGCGTCGGGAACAGCAACGCGCTCTCGAGCTTCTGGGCGTCCATCAACGCGAGGCGCGCTTCGCGGTTCACGTAAGCCGGCTGCACCGGCTCCTTGATGCCGTCGTCGCCGCCGGAGTGTTCACCGGTCAGGTAGCGCAGGTAGTCGCGAAGAGATCCCGGCTTCAGCGTGACGTCGTAATTCAGCTCCATGTCGGCCAGGAAAGTGAACGGTTTTTCGCCGATGCGGACGCTCTCGGTGCCGTTGGCCCCGCGCACGACGCGCACCGCCTTGTCGCGATGCTTCGGCTCGATGAAGCGCGTGAACGCGTCGCGGGTCTCGTAGTAGTGGTTGTCGCCGTCGAAGCTGAGGTAGTCGAGATGAGTCATCCGGCGGTTTCCTTCCTGCGGGGGCGCCTGCGGCGCCCCCGAATTCGCGTGCGCCTGCGGCCCCGACGAGTCACCCGAACAAGAACATGTTCTAGTCGGGCAGACAAGGGCCGGCCTGGCGGCGGGGCCGTCGATCGATCGTGCGGGAGGAAGTTCCCGGGCCCGGGCCACCGCAGTGGCCCGCGCCCGGGGGGAAGGGGATCAGCGGACCGACGTCGAAGAAGCCGTGCTGGCCGAAGCGCCACTGCCGTCGCTCACCGTCACGCTGACCGGCAGCGAAGTTCCGCTCGCGAGGCTGCTGGAGACCAGCGTCCTTACTTTCACCGATCCGCTCGCCGAGGCGAGGTTGCTGAAGACGACGTCGTTTCCGGAGACCGTCGCACCGTTCGGCGTCGTGCTTTGCTCGCTCATGCCGTCGGGCAGCGTCAGCACCAGCGTTCCGGTGCCGGTGAGATTGGCGTAGTCGGCCGAGACGTCCGACGTCAGGCCGGACGTCACCGTCCGCGGCAGCGTCAGCGACACGGTTGGTCCCGACGCCGTCGAGCCGTCACGTACGATCGTCGAAGCCTGGCCGTTGTACGTCGTGCCGCTGCCGTCCAGCGCGGAGGCGGCGATCTGCAGCGTCGAGCCCGCAACCGCGCTCGAGCTGACGGCAACGCGCAGCTTGACCGATCCGCTGGTGTCCGTGAGCCGCCACTGCGCGCCGTCGGGCAGCAGCGACGCGCTCGGCACGGCCAGCACCGGCGTCATCTCCGGCGGCAGTGTCATGGTCAGCGTCGAGGGACTCACCAGTCCCGAGTACGAAATCGCCACGTCGGTCGTCGTGCCCGGAGTCACCGAGCGCAGCGCCGTCACGTCGAGGGCCGGAGTGCCGGACCCGCCGCCCGTCGTGCCGAGGCCGATCACGGTCTGGGTCTCGGATGCAACGATGGTGCCGGTCTCGTCGCTCATCGTCATGCTGCCGACGAGCACGGTGCCGGTGGCGACGTCCGCCGCGATCTGTGCGTCGATCTTGACCGACCCGGACGGGTCCATCAGGTCGCTGAACGTCAGGGTGCGCTCACTGCCACCGCTCGGCGCCGGCTGCGAGCGCAGCACCGTCACTTCGTCCGGCAGCGAGATCGTCAGCTGGTTGTGCCCGACGGCTTCGCGGTAACGCGCGGTGTAGCGCAGCGTCAGGCCCGCGCGACTGTAGGTCTGCGAGCGGATCGACGCGAACAGCTTGTTCGACGCCGTGACGACGCTGGTCTGCTCGCACACGGCGTTGTTGCCCGCACCGTCGTTCATCGTCGCACTGCTCGGCAGCACGGTCTGGTCGGGAGCGAGCGGGCTCACCTGCGTGTTCACCTTCACCTTGCCGGCGGTGGCCGCGAGCGAGTCCCAGAACAGCGTCTGGCCCTGCTGCGCAGTCGGCGTCGGATAGGCGCTGATGATCGTCACATCGTCGGGCATGGTCAGGTTGACCGAGTTGCTCTCCGAGCCGTTCTTGTAACGCAGCTCGTACTTCACGAAGCTGCCGGGCGTCGCGTAGATCTGCGCGCGCAGGAAGCACGACAGCGTAGCGCCGCCGGTGCCGTCGTCGCGCACGTGGAACACGTTGTCGGCGGTCGCGTAGTGCCCGGCCGGATCCGACAGCGTCGCGACGTTCAGGACCGACGCGCCGGAGCTCATCGTGGGATCGATCGTCGCGGTGATGAAGCCCTGGCCGACCGTGCCCGCCTTGAACGGGTCGGCAGTGAAGGTCGCAGTGTTGCCTGAGACGGACGCGGAGGCGTCGCCGGACGACGCCGACACGAGCGTCAGTCCCGCCGGCAGCGGATCGCTGATCGTCACGTCGGCCAGGTCGTCGGCGCACGCGTTCGACCATTGCAGCGTGTACTGGATCGTGCCGCCCGGGTTGTCGTTGCCCGAGTGCACCTTGCGCAGCGCGACCGGGCAGAGGTCCGCCTGCGAACGCACGTTCAGCTTGTCGGTGGCCTCGGCCGACGGGATGCCGGCGGTCGTCAGCGACGCCGTGTTGACGATCGTCGTCCCCGGCTCGGTGCTGTCGGCGATGCGCACCGTGATCGTGCCCTGGCCGACGTCGCCGCCGCCCCACGAATCCATGTGGAACGTGACGGTGTTGCCGCTGATCGTCGTCGTCGCCACCGGCGACGAGGCCGACTCGACGGTCATGCCGCCCGGAATCGGATCGGTGACGTTCAGATCCGAGACCGGATTTCGGCACGAGTTCGACCACTGCAGCGTGTACGTGACCTCGCCGCCCGGCGTGGTATCGCCGGTGTGGGTCTTGCGCAGCGATGCCGCGCAGTCTTCGCAGACCTGGTTGGTCTGGCAGACCCCGGAAAGACAGGTATCGGGCTGGTCGCAGGAGCTGGAGGCCTGCGAACCGCACGCCGATCCGTCCGGCTTGAAGCCGTCGGACGGGCAAGAGCCGTTGCCGTCGCAGTTCTCGGCGACGTCGCACTCACCGGCGGCGAGGCGGCACACGATAGACGCGGATGCGTGATTGACCAGGCAGCTTCCCGAACCGTCGCAGGTATCGGGTGCGTCGCAGATCGAGCTGCTCGAGCTTCCGCACGCGAAACCTGCCGAGCGGAAGGCGTCGGCAGGGCACGACGTCGAGGCGCCGGTGCAGTTCTCGGCGGCGTCGCACTGCGAAACCGCCGCGCGGCAGGTCGTGGCCGATGCCGCGAACGAATCGGCGGTGCAGGTGGCCGAGGCGCCGGTGCAGTTCTCGGCGACGTCACAGACACCGCCCGATCCGCGGCACACGGTCGTCGAAGCGACGAACGCGTCGGCCGGGCAGGACGCCGAGGCGCCGGTGCAGCTCTCCGCGACGTCGCAGACTCCCGCCGACGGGCGGCAGGCCGTGGTCGAAGAGGCGAACGTGTTGGCGGGACACGCGGCCGACGTGCCCGTGCAGTTCTCGGCAACGTCACAGATGCCGCCCGATGCGCGACACGTCGTCGTCGATGCGACGAACGAATCGGCGGGGCAGGCGCCGGAAGTGCCGGTGCAGTTCTCGGCCGGATCGCAGATTCCGGCCGACGGACGGCAGACGCTCGTCGATGCGGTGAACGAGTCGGCCGGACACGCTGCTGCGATGCCGCTGCAGTTCTCGGACGGATCACAGATGCCGGTCGAAGCGCGGCACAGCGCCGCCGCCGACAGGAACGCGTCTCCAGGGCACGCCGCGGAAGTTCCGCTGCAGTTCTCGGCGGTGTCGCAGACTCCGGCGGAGGGGCGGCACGTCGTCGTCGAAGAGACGAACGCGTCGCCGGGGCAGGCGCCGGAGGTTCCGGTGCAGCTCTCGGCTACGTCGCAGATGCCGCCGGATGCGCGGCACGTCGTCGTCGACGAAACGAACGCATCGGCAGGGCAGGCGGCAGCAGTGCCGGTGCAGCTTTCGGGCGTGTCGCAGACTCCCGTGGAGGTGCGACACGTCGTCGTCGACGAAACGAACGCGTCGGCCGGGCACGCGCCGGAGGTCCCGGTGCAGTTTTCGGCGACGTCGCAGACGCCGCCGGATGCGCGGCATGTCGTCGTCGACGCGGTGAATGTATCGGCAGGGCACGACGCTGCGGTACCGGTGCAGCTCTCGGACGGGTCGCAGACGCCCGTCGATGCGCGGCACGTCGACGTCGAAGAGACGAACGCATCCGCCGGGCAGGCGCCGGAGGTTCCGGTGCAGTTTTCCGCAACGTCGCAGATGCCGCCGGATGCGCGGCAGACGGTCGTCGATGCGGTGAACGTATCGGCAGGGCACGCCGCTGCGGTTCCGCTGCAGTTTTCGGACGGATCGCAGACGCCGGTCGATGCGCGGCACAGCGTGGTCGACGCATCGAACGCATCGGCCGGACACGCGCCGGAAGTGCCGGTGCAGTTTTCGGCGACGTCGCAGACTCCGCCGCTCGGGCGGCACACCGTCGTCGATGCGGTGAACGTATCGGCGGGGCACGCCGCTGCGGTTCCGCTGCAGTTTTCGGACGGGTCGCAGACGCCGGTCGATGCGCGGCACGCGGTGGTCGAGGCGACGAAAGAATCGGCCGGGCATGTCGACGACAGTCCGGTACAGTTCTCGGCGACGTCACAGACGCCGCCCGAGGCGCGGCACGTGACGGTGGGAAGCGCGAAGAGGTCGAGCGGGCACGAGGCGAGCAGGCCGGTGCAGTTCTCGGCCACGTCGCAGATGCTGACCGCATCGCGGCAAACGGTGGCGGAGCTGACCAGGACATCGGCCGGGCAGGTCGCCGAGGTTCCGGTACAGTTTTCGGCGACGTCGCAGACGCCGCCGGACGCGCGGCAAGTGGTAGTGGACGCGACGAACGCATCGGCGGGGCACGCACCAGAAGTGCCGGTGCAGTTTTCGGCGACGTCGCAGACACCGCCGGACGCGCGGCAAACGGTCGTGGATGCCGCGATCGCATCGGCGGGACATGCCGCGGCGGTTCCGGTGCAGTTCTCGGACGGATCGCAGACGCCGGTCGACGCGCGGCACAGCGTCGTCGATGCGACGAACGCATCGGCCGGGCACGCGCCGGAAATTCCGGTGCAGTTTTCCGCCACGTCGCAGACGCCGGCCGAAGCGCGGCACGTGACGGTGGGAAGGGCGAAGACGTCGAGCGGACACGTCGCGAGCAGGCCGGTGCAGTTCTCCGACGGATCGCAGACGCCGGTGGATGCGCGGCACAACGTGGTCGACGCGACGAACGCGTCGGCCGGACACGTCGACGACGTCCCGGTGCAGTTTTCGGCGACGTCGCAGACGCCGGCGATTGAGCGGCAAAGAGTCGTCGATGCAGAGAACGCATCGGCAGGACAAGCGCCGGAAGTTCCGGTGCAGTTCTCGGCCACGTCGCAGACGCCGGTGGCTGCGCGGCAAGTCGCCGTCGAGGCGACGAACGAGTCGGCCGGGCACGCCGCTGCCGTTCCGGTGCAGTTCTCGGCCACGTCGCAGACGCCGGTCGATGCGCGGCACGCGGTGGTCGAGGCGACGAACGAATCGGCAGGACATGTCGACGACAGTCCGGTGCAGTTTTCGGCGACGTCGCAGACGCCGGCCGAGGCGCGGCACGTGACGGTGGGGAGCGCAAAGAGGTCGAGCGGGCACGAGGCGAGCAGTCCGGTGCAGTTCTCGGCGACGTCGCAGATGCTGACCGCATCGCGGCAATCGGTCGTGGAACTGGCCAGGGTTTCGGCCGGGCAGGTCGCCGAGGTTCCGGTGCAGCTCTCGGCGACGTCGCAGACACCGGTCGTCGCGCGGCACGTCGTCGTCGAAGACACGAAGGCGTCGGTGGGGCAGGCGGCGGAAGTTCCGGTGCAGTTCTCCGCGACGTCACAGACGCCGGCCGAGGCGCGGCACGCGGTGGTCGAGGCGACGAACGAATCGGCAGGACACGAGGCCGAAACCCCGGTGCAGTTCTCGGCAACGTCACAGATGCCACCCGACGCGCGACAGGTCGTTGTGGACGCGACGAAGCTGTCGGCGGGACATGCGGCCGAGGTTCCGGTACAGTTCTCGGCGACGTCGCAGACACCTCCCGAGGCGCGGCAGGTCGTCGTGGAGGCGACGAACGCATCGGCCGGGCACGCACCGGTCGTTCCGGTGCAGTTCTCGGCGACGTCGCACACACCGCCCGTCGAGCGACAGACCGTCGTCGATGCGGAGAACGCATCGGCGGGACATGCCGTCGCAGTTCCAGTGCAATTCTCTGACGGATCGCAGACGCCGGTCGATGCGCGGCACGCGGTGGTCGAGGCGACGAACGAATCGGCAGGGCATGTCGACGACAGTCCGGTGCAGTTTTCGGCGACGTCGCAGACGCCGGCCGAGGCGCGGCACGTGACGGTGGCAAGCGCGAAGAGGTCGAGAGGGCACGAGGCGAGCAGGCCGGTGCAGTTCTCGGCGACGTCGCAGATGCTGACCGCGGTGCGGCAGACGGTCGTGGATCCGGCAAGGGCATCGGCAGGGCAGGCCGCCGAAGTTCCGGTGCAGCTCTCGGCGACGTCGCAGACACCGGTCGTCGCGCGGCACGTCGTCGTCGAAGTCACGAAAGCGTCGGTGGGGCAGGCGACGGAAGTTCCGGTGCAGTTCTCCGCGACGTCACAGACGCCGGCCGAGGCGCGACACGCGGTGGTCGAGGCGACGAACGAATCGGCAGGACACGAGGCCGAAGTCCCGGTGCAGTTCTCGGCAACGTCACAGATGCCACCCGACGCGCGACAGGTCGTTGTCGATGCGACGAAACTGTCGGCGGGGCATGCGGCGGATGTTCCGGTGCAGTTCTCGGCGACGTCGCAGATGCCGCCCGAGCTGCGGCAAGTCGTGGTGGACGCGACGAAGCTGTCGGCCGGACATGCGGCGGATGTTCCGGTGCAGTTCTCGGCGACGTCACAGACACCGCCCGCGGTGCGGCATGTCGTCGTCGAGGCTACGAAGCTGTCGGCGGGGCATGCGGCCGACGTGCCGGTGCAGTTCTCGGCGACGTCGCAGATTCCGGCCGAGGTGCGGCACGCGGTGGTCGAGGCAACGAAAGCATCGGCGGGGCATGCGGCCGACGTCCCGGTGCAGTTTTCGGCGACGTCGCAGATTCCCGCCGACGAGCGGCACGCCGTGGTCGAGGCAACGAAAGAATCGGCGGGGCAAGCCGCCGATGTCCCGGTGCAGTTCTCGGCGACGTCGCAGATTCCAGCCGACGAGCGGCATGCCGTGGTCGATGCTACGAAAGAATCACCGGGGCACGCCGCCGAAGTTCCGGTGCAGTTCTCGGCGACGTCGCAGATGCCGCCAGAAGTGCGGCATGTCGTCGTCGAGGCTACGAACGAGTCGGCAGGGCAGGCCGCCGATGTCCCGGTGCACTTCTCGGCCACGTCGCAGATGCCGTTCGTCGTGCGACACGTCGTTGTCGAGGCTACGAATGAGTCGGCCGGGCACGCTGCCGAGGTGCCGGTGCAGTTTTCGGCCGCGTCGCAGACCCCAGCCACGGCGCGGCACGCAGTCGTCGATGCGACGAACGAGTCCGACGGGCATGCAGCGGAGGTCCCGGTACAGTTTTCGGCACTGTCGCAGATTCCGGCGGAGGCGCGGCAGGCGGTCGTCGAGGCGACGAAGGAATCGGCAGGACACGCGCCCGAGGTCCCGGTGCATTTCTCGGCATTGTCGCAGATGCCCGCCGAGTTGCGGCACGTCGTCGTCGAGGCGACGAAGCTGTCGGCCGGACAGGCTGAAGAAGTTCCCGTGCAGGTTTCGGCCGTGTCACAGATGCCGGACGCCGAGCGGCACACGGTGCCGGCCGTCACGAAAAAGCCGCCCGAGCAGCAGGCGCCCGTCGTGCAGTGCGTGACGGCGATCGCCGGGCTCGGCTCGACCTGGACACATTTGCACTTGGAGTTGGTCGCCGGCCACGCCTGCGTGTAGTCCGCGCAGTTGTTGCCGGCGTTGTTGTCGTAGCTGGAGCAGATGTTCAGATCGAGGAAACCGTTGTTGTCGGAGTCGTAGCAGCTGACCGTGATGTCACCCGTGTTGATGACGAAATTGCCGGTGACCGAGGCCGAGCCCGGGTAGTCGGGGCAGAAGTCGCCGTCGATGTTCTGGCCCTGGTCATAGGGCGCAGGGGCGCCGGGAGTGCGGATGAGATCGATGTAGCACTGCGTGCTGGTCTCGGCGCTGACGCCGTCCTTCGCGATGTAGACGGCGCCGTCGTAGCGCTGCGGGGATGTCGGGGCGATGGTGATGTCCGCGTGGAACGTGACGGTGTCGGTGGGAAGCCCGTTGCAGCCGCCGCCGGTGACGACCGCGTTCGACATTCCCGCGACGCCGAAGTCCGCGGCCGTGCAGCTCGAGATGGATTTACCGTTCAGCGCGGCTCGCGGCGTGATGCACAGGTCGGGGCCGTTCGGATTGACGACCTGGGCGCCGGCGCCGGCGCCGCTGCCGAGCAATGCGATCGATGCGGCGAGCAGCGATAGCGCGACGCGCGAACGCCTGCTCGACGAAGGAGATGACCGCCGCGAAGAAGAAGAAACCGTCATCCGACCCCCTTTCGTCGCTGACGCAGCGCTTTTGACACGCTCATCGACGACGGCAGTCGCTCGGCGTACAGCGTCGAGCGGCTCAAAAAGCGATGGATTCGTGAAGAGGAGGCGGGGGGCAGTGAGCGCGCGAACCCTTCCCCGGGATTCTCCGCAATGCGCTCCGTAGTTTCCCCGACCCGATCCCCTCGCCAGGAACCACTTCGCGACCGTTACCCACCCAAGAAAACGGCCGCTGCGGAATGCATATTCGCCGCGGAAACGTACTGAAGCAAACGGGTTTCGCGTGGCCTGTGCCGCGTGCCGGGGCAAACCGGGCGGCCGGATTTCCGGATCTGTGGCGGCAGTCACGACCCAGAGGACGGCCTTCCGCAGCCCGGGGTTATCCGGGCGAAAAAAAGGTGAATCTGGTCGTGATGGGACGCCCGGAAGCAGGAAGACGGGATTGGCGGCGGCTGCCGGCCCCGGATCCGGGCCCGGCAGCCGCCGCTGGGATTGCTCAGCGAACCGACGTGGTACCGGCGGCGCTGGCGCTGGCACCGGTCGTGTCACCGATCTGGCCACTGACAGCCAGCGAGCTGCCGCTTGCGGCGCTTGCCGGGATGAGCACGCGCACCTTGGCCGTGCCCGATGCGTCGGTCAGCCCGTTCCAGGTCACGTTGCTGCTGCTGATCGCCGCACCGCTCGGCACCGTGCTCTGGGCCGTGACGCCGGACGGCAGTGTGATGACGAGGTGCCCGGTGCCCTGCAGGCCGGCCCAGTCGGCGTAGAAGTCCGACGTGAGTCCCGCGGTCACCGTGCGCGGCAGCGTCAGCGTCATCGACAGGCCCGGCGACGATGTCGTGTCGTCACGCACGATCGTCGAGGCCTGCGCCGTCTGGCTCGCTCCGCTGCCGTCAGTCTCGGATCCGTTGATGACCAGCGCCTTGCCGGCCGCGGCGGACACACCGACCATCACGCGCAGCTTGATCGAGCCGCTGCTCGTCGCGATGCCGGACCAGGTGGCCTGGCCGTCGGTCAGCGTGCCTGACGGCACCGCCAGCGTCGGTACGAGCTCCGGCGGCAGCGTCACCGTGATCGTCGCAGGCGGCTGCAGGGCGTCGTAGCGGATCGTGATGTCGGTCGTCGTCCCCGGCGTCACCGACTTGACGGTCGTCAGCGTGAGCGCCGAGGTGCCGCCCGCGGTCGAACTCGCGTCCCCGACCACCGTCTGCGTTTCGGCGCCGACGATGTCCTTGGTTTCGTCGGTCATCGTCAGGCTGCCCACCAGCACGGTGCCGTTGGCGACGTTGCCGACCTGCGTGTCGATCTTCACGACGCCCGCCGGAACCGGCAGGTCTTTGAAGATCAGCGTGTTGTCGGTTCCGCCGCTGGGCGCCGGCAGCGCGCGCAGCACGGTGACGTCACTCGGCAGTGAGACCGTCATCTGGTTGTGGCCGACTGCATCACGGTAGCGCGCGGTGTAGCGCACGCCGAGGCCCGGCCGGCTGTGGGTCTGCGCCTTGATCGACGCGAACAGCACCTGCGAACGCGAGACCACGCCCTCGTGCTCGCAGACGGCAACGTCACCGGCGTGGTCGTCGACGAACGCGCTCGTCGACAGCACGGTCTGGTCGGTCACCAGCAGTCCGACCTGGGTCTCGACCGACACCTTGCCGGCCGTCAGCGCCAGGTTGTCCCATTCCAGAGTCTGCCCGTCCTGCTTCGACGGCGGCGGGAAAGCGCTCTCGATGTTGACCTCGTCAGGCAGCGTCAGCGACAGCGCGTTGTTCTCGGTGCCGTTGCGGTAGCGCACCTGGTACTTCACGAAGCTGCCGGGCGACGCGAACACCTGGCCCGACACGGCGCACGACAGGCTCGTCGTTGCCGTGCTTCCGCCTCGGACGCGGAACAGGCTGTCGGCCGTTTCGTGGTGACCGGCCGGGTCGGAGAGCGTCGCGACGTTGAGGATCGACTCGCCGACGGGTGCCTGCGGATCGATCGTCGCGGTGATCAGGCCCTGGCCGACGGTGCCGGCGCTCCAGCTCGCCATGTGGAAGATGGCCGAGTTGCCGTCGATCGTGACGTCGGCATCCGACGACGTGGCCGACAGGAGCAGCACTCCGTCCGGCATCGGATCGGAGATCGTCACGTCGGTGACGTCGGCCTGGCACGCGTTCGACCACTGCAGCGTGTACTGGATCTGGCCGCCCGGGTTGTCGTTGCCCGAGTGCACCTTGCGCAGCGAGACCGGGCACAGCTCGTCGATGCTGCGTACCGTCAGCTTGTCGCTGCCGGTCGCGCTGTGCGAAGCGTCGTCGACGTAATGGGCGACGTTCTCGATCGTCGAGCCCGGCGACGCATCGTCGGCAACCCTGGCCGTGATCGTGCCCTGGGCAACGTCGCCGCCGGCAAACGTGCCCATGTTGAACGTCACGGTGTTGCCGGCAGTCGACGCCGACGCGTCCGGCGAGCTTGCCGACACCAGCTCGAGTCCGTTCGGCAGCGTATCGCTGATGACGGCGTTCGAGATCGGATCGCGGCAGGAGTTCGACCACTGCAGTGTGAACTCGACCGTGCCGCCGGGGGTCGTGTCGCCGTTGTGGATCTTGCGCAGCGTAACCGAGCAGTCCTCGCAGATGATGTTGTCCTGGCACGAGCCGGCAAGGCAGGTGTCGGGCTTGTCGCACGTCGTCTCGGCCGGGGAGCCGCACGGCGAGCCGTCGGACTTGACGGAGTCGCCGGGGCAGTGGCCGAAGCCGTCGCAGTTCTCGGCAACGTCGCAATCGCTGGCGGCCGGGCGGCAGACCTTGGAGATCGGCGCCAGGTTGCTCTGGCAGGTGCCGGAGCCGTCGCAGGTGTCGGCGCCGTCGCAGACGCTTTGCGCCGAGCTGCCGCAGCTCGAGCCGGACGGCTTCTTGCCGTCGGCGGGGCAGCTGGCCGCTGCGCCGTTGCAGTTCTCGGCTGCATCGCACTGGTCGGCTGCCGGACGGCAGACGGTGGAAGCACCGAGGAAACCGTTGGCCGGGCACGTCGCGCTGACGCCGGTGCAGCTTTCGGCGACGTCGCAGACGCCGGAGGCCGGGCGGCACACGGTGGACGCAGCGACGAAGCTGTTGGCCGGGCACGCAGCCGAAGCTCCCGTGCACTGCTCGGCGACGTCGCAGACCCCACCTGCTGCGCGACAGGTGACCGAGGCCGATGCGAAGTTGTCCGGCGGACAGAATGCGAACGAGCCGGTGCAGTTCTCGGGAACGTCGCACACACCGGCCGAAGCACGGCAGACCCTGGACGCGGACGCGAGTGCGTCGCCGGGGCACGCAGCCGAGTTGCCGGTGCACTGCTCGGCAACGTCGCAGACGCCTGCCGCGGCACGACACGTGGTCGTCGCCGAGACGAAGGTGTCGCCGGGGCAGGTGGCAGAGCCGCCGGTGCAGTTTTCCGCGACGTCGCAGACGCCTGCGCTCGGCCGGCACGTGGTGGCCGCACCGGCAAACGTATTGGCAGGGCAAAGCGGCGATGCACCGGTGCAGTTCTCGGCGATGTCGCAGACACCGGCCGCTGCGCGGCAAGTCACTGCAGCCGAAAGGAAGGCATCGGCCGGACAGGCGCCGCCTGCGCCGGTGCAGTTCTCCGGCGTGTCGCAAATGCCGGCCGGCGCACGACAGACGGTGGTCGGCGGCAGCAGCGTATCGGCCGGGCAGCTGCCGCTTGCGCCGCTGCAGTGCTCGACCGGATCACACACTCCGGTGGAGACACGACAGATCGTCGCTGCGGACAGGAACGTATCGACCGGACACGTCGCGCCGCTGCCGGTGCAGTTCTCGGACGCATCGCAGACGCCGGTCGACGCGCGACAGGTCGTCGCTGCCGACTGGAACGAATTGCCGGGGCACGAGGCCGATGCGCCGCTGCAGTTCTCCGCGACGTCGCAGACGCCGGCTGACGCGCGACAGAGCGTCGCAGCGCTGAGGAATCCGTCGCCGGGGCAGCTCGCGCTGATTCCGGTGCAGTTCTCGGGCGTGTCGCAGACACCGGCCTTTGCGCGGCACACGGTGGCCGCGCTCAGGAACGAGTTGGCCGGACACACAATCGAGGTGCCGGTGCAGTTCTCATCGGTGTCGCAGACGCCGGCGGCTGCGCGGCACGTGAAGTTCGAATTCGCGAACGAGTCGGACGGGCAGGCGGCCTCGGTGCCCGTGCAGTGCTCGGCCAGGTCGCAGACGCCGGCCGTACCGCGGCACGAGGTCGTCGTGCCGAGGAACAGGTCGGACGGACACGCCGCCGACGTGCCGGTGCAGTTCTCCGCGATGTCGCAGACGCCGGCGACGGCGCGGCAGGTCGTCGTCGACGCGAGGAAACTGTCGGCCGGGCATGCAACCGATGCGCCCGTGCACTTCTCGGCCGGATCGCAAACGCCTGCCGAAGGACGGCACGTCGTCGTCGAGGAGACGAAGACATCGGTCGGGCACGCGGCAGAGGTGCCCGTGCAATCTTCGGCAACGTCGCAGATGCCGCCCGACGCGCGGCAGGTCGTGGTCGAGGAAACGAAAGCATCGGCCGGACACGCGCCCGAGGTTCCGGTGCAGTTCTCGGCGACATCGCAGACGCCGCCGGTCGAGCGGCAGACCGTCGTGGACGCGGTGAACGTATCGGCAGGGCATGCCGCTGCAGTTCCGCTGCAGTTTTCGGACGGGTCGCAGACGCCGGTCGATGCGCGGCAGAGCGTGGTCGATGCGACGAACGCATCGGCAGGACACGCACCGGAGGTTCCGGTGCAGTTCTCGGCAACGTCACAGACGCCGCCGGACGGGCGGCAGACGGTCGTCGATGCGGTGAATGTGTCGGCAGGGCATGCCGCCGCGGTTCCGCTGCAATTTTCGGATGGATCGCAGACACCGGTCGATGCGCGGCAGAGCGTAGTCGACGCAACGAACGCATCGGCCGGGCACGCGCCCGAGGTTCCGGTGCAGTTCTCGGCGACGTCGCAGACGCCGCCCGACGAACGGCAGACGGTCGTCGATGCAAGGAAGGTGTCGCCTGGACAGGCCCCGGAAGTTCCCGTGCAGTTCTCGGCCGGATCGCAGACACCGCTCGAAGCGCGACAGGTCGTCGTCGAGGCGACGAATGCATCGGCCGGACATGCAGCGTCGGTTCCGGTGCAGCTCTCGGAAGGATCGCAGACCCCGGTGGACGCACGGCAGACCGTCGTCGATGCGACGAACGTATCGCCAGGACAGGCGCCGCTGGTGCCGGTGCAGTTTTCGGCGACGTCGCAGATACCGCCGGTCGAGCGGCAGACCGTCGTCGACGCGGTGAACGTATCGGCGGGGCACGCCGCTGCGGTTCCAGTGCAATTTTCAGACGGATCGCAGACGCCGGTCGACGCGCGGCACAGCGCGGTCGACGCCACGAACGCATCGGCCGGGCATGCGCCGGAGGTTCCGGTGCAGTTCTCGGCGACGTCGCAAACGCCGCCCGACGCACGGCAGACCGTCGTCGATGCGGTGAACGTATCGGCGGGGCAAGCCGCAGCCGTTCCGCTGCAATTCTCGGACGGGTCGCAGACGCCGGTCGATGCGCGGCACAGCGTGGTCGACGCGACGAACGCATCGGCCGGGCACGCGCCGGAGGTTCCGGTGCAGTTCTCGGCGACGTCGCAGACGCCGCCCGACGAACGGCAGACGGTCGTCGACGCGGTGAACGTATCGGCAGGGCACGCCGCCGCGGTTCCGCTGCAATTTTCGGACGGGTCGCAGACGCCGGTCGATGCGCGGCAGAGCGTAGTCGATGCGGCGAACGCATCGGCAGGACACGCGCCGGAGGTTCCGGTGCAGTTCTCGGCGACGTCGCAGACGCCGCCCGACGAACGGCAGACGGTTGTCGATGAGGTGAATGTATCGGCCGGGCACGCGGCGGAGGTTCCGGTGCAGTTTTCGGCAACGTCGCAGATACCGCCCGAGGAACGGCAAGTGGTCGTCGAAGCGACGAAAGCGTCGGCCGGGCACGCGGCGGAGGTTCCGGTGCAGTTCTCGGCAACGTCGCAGATGCCGCCCGAGGAACGGCAAGTCGTCGTCGAAGCGACGAAAGCGTCGGCCGGGCACGCGGCGGAGGTGCCGGTGCAGTTCTCGGCAGCGTCGCAGACGCCGCCCGAGGCGCGGCACGTCGTGGTCGAAGCGACGAAAGCGTCGGCCGGGCACGCGGCGGAGGTGCCGGTGCAGTTTTCGGCAACGTCGCAAAGGCCGCCCGAGGCGCGGCAAGTCGTCGTCGACGCGACAAAGGCGTCGGCCGGGCACGCGGCAGAGGTGCCGGTGCAGTTCTCGGCGACGTCGCAGATGCCGCCCGATGCACGGCAAGTCGTCGTCGATGCGACGAAGGCGTCGGCCGGGCACGCCGCCGACGCGCCGGTGCAGTTCTCGGCGACGTCGCAGATGCCGCCCGAAGCGCGGCAGGTCGTCGTCGAAGCGACGAAGGCGTTGGCTGGGCATGCGGCGGAAGCGCCGGTGCAGTTTTCGGCAACGTCGCAGATGCCGCCCGATGCGCGGCACGCCGTGGTCGATGCGACGAACGAGTCGGCCGGGCACGCGCTCGAAGTGCCGGTGCAGTTTTCCGCGGTGTCGCAGACGCCGGCCGATGGACGGCACACGGTGGTGCTCGGCAGGAAAGAGCCGGCCACGCAGCAGGCACCAACCACGCACGTAGGTACCACTATCTGGGGAATCGTATCTACATGGGCGCAATTGCACTTCGAGGCGGTTTGAGGGTTGGCCTGATCCACGCTGTTGCAAATGGGGGCAGTGTTGTTGGCCCACGATGTACAGACGGCGAGATCGAGGATGCCGTCACTCCCCGCGACCTGGGTAGCGTTGACGATGAAATCCGAGCACGCCAACGTCACGCCGGTGAAGTGGGAAGAGTAGGTGCCGCTGCTATTGCCGTCCGGGCATGAGTCGCCGTCCTGCACCCACGGTTGACCGGGAATGGGGTACGTGTCGGTCAGCAGGGTTGCCGAGCAAGTACCGGTAAGCGCATCCACACCGTCTGCGCCCAGCCACAAGCCGATGTCGTAGCGATCGGGTGCATTGGACGTGGCGATCAAATCTCCATCGATCGTGATCGTGTCCGAAGGGCTGGTGCAGATGATGTCGGCCGAGTTGACCGTGTCGATGTTAATGTGGGTGACCGCGAAGTCGTTGGCCGTGCAGTTCAGGCTCGTGCCGGCCTGGTCCTCCAGGCATATATGGGGGTAGACGGCCCAAGCGTCTCTGCTCCAGGCGACTGTGAGTATTGTTACTGCGACTGCAGCCGACGCGACGCGTGTGAAGAACGCGCGCCCCCCGTACGTACGCCCCCGCGTATTCATGCCGGACACAGTCGTGAGCCTGGCAGCCACCCACGGCTTCCGAGAACAGGTTGCCTCAGTCATCAGATCCCCCTTTCGACGATCCACGCACGAAGCCCGTCCGCTTCGTTGCCGGTGTTTCGCCCGCTTCCGCTTAGCGGTCCGGATTCCCGCCGAATCCGGAAATGCTTTGCCCACGGGTGAAGAGATCCTCTTCACAGCAGGGCTCGCCGGCTCTGGTGAACCGTCGCCCTGCGATTCGTCGGACCGTCGCTGCGAGCGCGCTCCGCGAAGAGACTCACCCGCCGGGCCCGTAGGCAATCCTTGTCAACCCCGGATTCCGCCGGCTGCGTACTTCCCGCGGCCGTTCCCCGGAATCCCCCTGGAGGGGGCGGATTATGCGTCAAAATGCCTTGAGAAGTCTAGGGAAAAATATGGCAGTCCGGCTGACATTGGGTGCGGCCGCAGACCCGCAAACAGCGTGCGAACGTCGTCAGAAGACTGCGTAGCCGCCGTCGACCCGGATCGTGTCGCCGGTGTGGAATCGCGACGCCTTCGACGCGAGGTAAACGGCGATGCCCTCGAAGTCTTCGGGGAGGCCCCAGCGCCGTGCCGGCGTCCTTTGCACGACGGTGTCCCTCAGCTTTTCCCAGGCCCTGGCCGCTTCGGTCATGTCGGTCTCGATCCAGCCCGGCAGGATCGCGTTGGCCTGAATGTCGTGGCGCGCCAGCTCGACGGCCAGCGAGCGCACCAGCGCACAAAGTCCCGCCTTGCTCGCCGAGTACTGGGCCTGGCGCGGCATCCCGTGGATCGAGCCGATCGACGCGATGCCGACGAGCTTGCCGCCGCCGCCGCGCTCGATCATGTGACGTGATGCCTCACGAAATACGAGGAAGGCCCCGACAAGGTTGACGTTCATCACCGACTCCCAATCGGATACGGACATCTCGGTGAACGGCCGCGCCAGGCCGGCCCCGGCATTGGCGAAGCAGGAGTCGATGCGGCCGAAGCGGTCGACCGCCTGCTTCATGCAACTCGAAACCTGGTCCTCGCGTGTCACGTCGACCGCGAAGGCCTCGGCATCCGCGCCGAGGGAGCGCAGCTCGGCGATCGCCGCGTCGTTCTTGGCAGCGTTCCTGCCCCAGACCGCAATGGCGGCGCCGGAGCGGGCCAGGCCTCGGGCCATGCCGAGTCCGATCCCTCCGTTGCCGCCCGTTACCAGCGCGACGTGTCCCGCAAGGTCGAAAAGCATTCGGCCTTCTAGCCGGAAGCGCCCGAGTGTCCAGCTCGCGCGTCGCGCACTGCAATGCAATGCCGCCGCGGGCGCTGGCAAGGGCGCGGCCGGACTGGCAATCTCGCGTCTTTCGGCCGGCCTCGAGTGGCCTCGTCACTCGCCCTGGCCAGGCCCGTTCGCCGCGACCGTGAAGGCGCCACTTAATAAGGCGCCATATAATAAGGATGGAAAGCGAAGGTCCCGTTGCGCTGGTCATCGTCGATCACGGCAGTCGCGTGCCCGCATCCAACGCGGCGCTCGATGACGTGGTCGCGACCGTCTCGGCGCGCTGCGGCAGCGAGTTCATCGCCGTGCTCGCGGCACACATGGAGCTGGCCTCACCGACCATCGGCGAGGCAATCGATGCCGCCGTGCGGGCGGGAGCAGCCAAGGTGGTGATTGCGCTGTATTTTCTCGCGCCGGGACGCCATTCCGAGACCGACGTCCCGGCTCTCGCAGCCGAGGCCGCGGCCCGGCATCCCGGCTTGACCGTGACGGTCACGGCCTGCCTCGGGCCCGACCCGTTGCTGGCCGACCTCGTCGCCCGCCGCGCCCGAAGTGCGCCAGGCGCAAACAGAATCTGACCGGAGTTCGTCCCGCCTCGTGTTTTTTGACAGATTTGTTCCCAAGGAGACCCGAGCGTGAAGTTCGCAGCGGCACTGGCTTTCAACGACCCCACCCATTTTCTCGAGCTGGCTCGCACCGCGGACGAAGCGGGATGGGACTGGTTCGCAGTCTCCGACCACATCGTCTTCCCGGAGAAGCTCTCGAGCGCCTATCCGTACGCCAAGGACGGAAAGCCGTACTGGACCGGCGCGACACCGTGGCCCGATCCGTGGACGGCGATCGCCGCGATGGCCGCGGTGACCAGCCGCCTGCGCTTCATGACCAACATCTACATCCTGCCGGCGCGAAACCCCCTGCTCATCGCCAAGCAGATAGGCACGGTCGCGGTGATGTCGGGCGGACGCGTCGCGCTCGGCATCGGCACCGGGTGGATGAAAGAGGAGTTCGAGCTGCTCGGCACCGACTTCCATACGCGCGGCAAGCGCATGGACGAGCAGGTCGAGATCCTGCGCAAGCTGTGGCGCGGCGGCATGCAGGAGCACCACGGCAAGCACTACTCGTTCGACCGCCTCGAGATGAGCCCCGTTCCGACGGAGCCGGTGCCGGTTCTCGTCGGCGGCATCAGCGACATCGCGCTGAAGAGGGCCGCACGCATCGGTGACGGCTGGATCGCCGTGCAGCACACGACCAGCGAGCTTCGCGAGCTGCTCGGCAAGCTCGGGGCCCTGCGCAAGGAGTTCGGCACCGACTCACGACCGTTCGAAGCGGTGGTCGCGTGCACCGACGTGTTCGACGTCGACGGCTACCGCCGCATCGAGGACCTCGGCGCGACGACGATGACGACTGCGCCGTGGATGCTCTACGGCGCCGATCCGAACTCGCTCGAAGAAAAGAAGGATGCGCTCAAGCGCTTCGGCGACGAGGTGATCTCGAGGTTCAAGGGGTGAAGCGATGACAGCCGTCAAGAAACCCAAGCGCATCCGCCGCACCGCCGAGGAGGCCAAGAGCATCATCCTCGATGCGGCCGAGAAGAGGCTTGGACAGTACGGGCCTGCCGGCATCAAGCTGCAGGAGCTGGCGGCCGACGTCGGCGTTTCGCATCCGGCGATCCTGCATCACTTCGGCAGCCGCGACGGCCTCGTCGAGGCCGTCGTGAGACGCGCTCTCGACACGCTTCGCGAAGCGGTGCTCGACGAAGTGCGCCAGCAGATGACGCGCGAAGTGGACATTCCGTCGATCCTCGACGCCGTGTTCGGCATTCTCGCCGAGCGCGGGCATGCGCGCCTGGTGGCGTGGCTCATTCTCGAAGGCACCAACGCGCGCGACGACAGCCGCCTGATGCGCGCGCTGGCCGAAGCGGCGCACGTGCGCATGGTGAGCGGCGGGTGGACCAAGGGTCGTCGCTTCGAGTTCGAAGACATGCTCTTCGTCGTGATGATGGTCGGCGCGGCGGCGCTCGGCACCGGCGTCGTCGGCGAAGCGATGCGGTTCAGCTCGGGACTGGAGGCGGACGAAGGCGCCGAGGGGCGCTTCCGGCACTGGTTCAGCGCGCTGCTGTCGCGCTACCTGGCGGCGCAGGGGGAGTTCGCGCCGGCGACGGCGCGCAAGAAGGAAGAATCGGACGCGGCCAGCTGATCCCCCTACGCCTCGCTGATTCCCCCGCGGCGTTGCGTACTGCCTTGGCGGGCGGCGGTGGGCATTCGCGCTCGCTACGTCCTCGGGCGCATGAATCGCAGTCTCATGAACGGACGCTGGTGGGCGCGCTGCGGAGCCGCGAGCGCGAACGCCCACCGCCGCCCGCTCGCTGCGTTCTCCTTGTCGCGGCGCCCGCTCGCGACGTCTTCGGGTTCGCGCTGCTCGCTCGCTTCGGTTTCCTGGTTGCGGCGCTCGGTTGCGACGTCCTCGGTTCGCGCCGCTCGCTTGCGACGTTTTCGGCGTTGCGCCGGCGGCTCGCGACGTTTTTGGTTTTGCGGCGGCTTGGTCGCGAGGGTTTCGGGTTCGAGCCGTATCGCGCTGGTCGCTTTCGACAGGGTGCTACTTGATTGCCAGGGGGTTGATCGGGGAGCCGATGCCGCCGGTGACTCGCAGGGGCGGCGCGGTCAGCAGGAAATCCCAGCACCCGTCGGCTTCGCAGTCGCGGGCGAGCTCGTCGAGTTCGAACATCTCGCCGAACGGCATTCCCATGTCGCGGATGCACAGCAGGTGAAGCGGATACAGGAGCGAAGGATCCTCGCACGGCATCACTTCGACGGCGGTCGTGTCGGAGCAGACCGCGGCAAGATCGCGCTCACGGATCCATTCGGCGGCGTCGAGGCCGAGACCGGGGCCCTGCCAGAGGTAAGTTTCGCGGTCCCCGTCCTTCGTGAACACCGAAAGGTGACCGGTGCGAAGCACGAGGATGTCGCCGGGCAGAAGCCGGCAGCCCTGGGCGGCAAGCGCGTCGTCGAGCTCCGAGGGGCGGATCGCAGTGCCGGGCGCGATGCGTTCGACGCCGCGATGGCGGGCCAGGTCGACGAGCACTCCGCGTGAGACGATGCCTGGCGACGCAAGCTTGTCGATGCCGTTGCGCGTGGCGCCGCCGGCGCCGAGGTGCTCGCCGGCCGCATAGCCGTTGTAGAGCTTCCCGTCGTAGTGCACGTGCGCGAGGCTGTCCCACTGCGTGGACGATTGCAGCGGCAGCGACAGCACGTCGTCCGAGTAGCAGAAGCCGCGCGGGTCTTCGCCGATCAGCGTGCCGATCGCGGTCATGTAGTGCTGGGGATTGAAGCGGCCGATTACCGATCCGGTCTGCGGCCCTTCGGGCCCGAGCGAGAGGCCGAGACTGAAGACGTCCCCGCGCCGCACGCACGCCACCGCGCGCCGGACGACCTCGGGCGTGATCAGGTTGAGCGTGCCGCGCTCGTCGTCGGCACCCCAACGCCCCCAGTTCGAAACCTTCCCCGCAATATCCCGGACTCTTTTCATAACTCTTGTGTAATGGGGTCAGGCACCACAGGAATAGTGCCTGTCCTCATTCCTAGTAGTGGAACTCCGGAAGCACCTTGGTGACGAACAGCTCGAGCTGCTCGGCCTGCACGTCCATCGGCACCGTGCCCTGGTAGAAGAAGTTCCACGAGATCCACTCGAGGTCTCCATCGCCGTGGCACTTGACCAGTGCGGCAAGCTGCTTCTTGACGTCGTCGATGGTGCCGCAGAGCTGGTAGCCGCGGTCGATCATCCTCTGCGTCGCCGCGTGCTCGTCCTTGAACTTCAGCGGCATGATCGCCTTGTCGTCGTCTGGAGTGCGGAACACTTCGCCGAAACCGAACAGGTTGAAATAGTGGTGGTACTCGTACCCGGTCGTGCGCGCGGCCAGCTCGAAGGCCTCTTCGCGCGTCTTGCCGATCGTGATCGCGCGCACGGCACCGAGCCTCTGCCCGAGCTTCAGGTCGTGGCCCGCCTTGGCCGCTTCGCTCTGGTAGAGCTTCGCCCACTTCTGGAAGCCCTGCGGCGAAGCTTCGAAGATCCACGGGAGGATCCCGCGACGGGCGCAGTCGATCAGTGATTTTTCCGACAGAGTAAACGGCGCCCAGATCGGAGGATGAGGGTGCTGGTACGGCCTCGGCACGACGCCGATCTTGCGAATCACGCCGTTGTCGTCGATCTCGCCGGGCGCTCCGTACTTGCGCGTCCACTCCGGAGCCGCCCAGCCGTCGATTCCGGAGAAAGGGAAGGGAACCTTGTAGTGTTGCCCGTCGTACGAGAAGCAGTCCTCGGTCCAGGCCTTCTGCACGATCTCGAGCTTCTCGTCGTACACGTCGCGGTTGGCGGCGTCGCCCTTGTCGCCCATGCCGGTCGCCGACTCGGCACCTTGGCCTAGCACTTTCATCCACTTCTTCTGGTAGCCACGCGCGAACGCGACCGCGACGCGGCCCTTGGTGAGCTGGTCGAGGATCGCGATGTCTTCGGCAACGCGGATCGGATCGGCCGTCGGCAGCACCACCGACATCGGCGCGAATGTAATTTGCTTGGTGCGCGCCGCGAAGTCCGCGTACAGCAGCACCGGGTTGACCGAGACCTCGCCGCCTTCGGTGTGGAAGTGGTGCTCGGTGGTCGAGAACGCGTCGACGCCGAGCTCGTCGGCGTGGATGACCAGGCGTCGCAGCTCCTCGAGCATCATCTGGTAGCGCTCGGTGTTGCGCCCGATCGGCCGCAGCGAGCTGCGCTCCTCGTTGGTGGACGGAATGGTGGGCATCGCGAACAGGTCGAGCTTCAAGATTGGTCTCCTCGCGGGGCGATTGCCGCGGCCGCACCGTAAGACAGGCTGCGCCGGGGGCGGCTGGAACGTGTTCTACCTGCGCTCCCCGGCCGTTTCCAGCCCGCGCGCGTCCCGAGCGACGCGGTTGGGGACAGGCACTATGCCATTGCTTGAATGGGGTCAGGCACCAGAGGAATGGGGTCAGGCACCACAGGAATGGGGTCAGGCACCAGAGGAATGGGGTCAGGCACCACAGGAATGGGGTCAGGCACCAGAGGAATGGGGTCAGGCACCAGAAGAATGGGGTCAGGCACCACAGGAATGGGGTCAGGCACCACAGGAATGGTGCCTGACCCCATTCAGAGCGGCTTGCCGAAGGGGATGTAGGGATCGCCGGGGATTTCTACCAGCTCGACCAGGGTGCCGTCGGGGTCGGCGACGAACACGAGGCGAGAGCCGTACGCGGGATAGTCGGTCCGCGTCGAGTCGAGCACCGTGACCGACGCCTCGCGCATCTTCGCGAGCGTCGCGTCCAGGTCGTCCACGCGCAGCATGATCGCAGCCAGCCCCGTGCGGTTCATCTGTCGCGGAGGATCCGGCGGCGGCGACTTCGGCGCGCGGAACTCGAACAGCGCCAGGCGCACGCCGTCGCGCTCGAGGAAGACGGTGGTCTGATCGACGCCGCGAAGACCGAGAAGCCGGTCGGCATCCTCGCCGCGGACATCCGTCTGCGTCATCGCGCGAAAGCCGAGCAGGTCACGATAGAACGGAACCGACCGGGACAAGTCGGAGACGCAGATGCCGATGTGACCGAAACGAACGACTGCCATGGGTGATGGTTGCTCCGCCGCAGGTACGGTCGCTTCAGGCCGCGGGGAAGCGCTCCCGCAGCCACGCCGCGATGATCTTCATTGCGCCCGCTCGTCCGGTCGCGCCGGGCTTGCACTTCGGAGGCAGCCCGAGGTGGTCGCCGTCGACGTAGTGCATCTGCTTGTCGCGCGCCCCCGAAGCCGCATGGACCGCCTCGAGGTCCGAAATCCACACGACGTTGTCGCTCGTGTAGCTGATGACCAGCGTCGGCGCCTGGATCTTCGGGATGCACTCGAGCGTGGACGCGCGCGACGAGAGTCCGGACCAGGTCGACAGCCACGCGCGCGGCGTCTGGATCTTGCCGAAGCCCGCCTCGAGCGAATTGAAGATGTCGGGCCGCGGCGAGAAAAATGACCCGTAGTCGCGCTCGGACGCGTGCAGCGAAAGGTCGCAATACGCCGGATTGGCCTCGGTGCGGTGGATCTCCATGAAACGCCCGCAGAAGGCGCGACGCCAGACGAACTGCTTCTGCTTGAGGCTCAGGCCCTCGAAGGCCTCGTCGCCCATTTCTCGCTGGTGGTGGCGCTGCACCTCGATGTAGCTGCGTGCGATCGCGTCGACCCGGGCGACGCGACCTCGCTGCGCGGAGCGGTAGCGCGCGAGGAACTCCTCGCTGTAGCTGCTCGAAGCGTCGGGTTCCCGAAAGCCGTTGTCCGGGTTGAACATGTCGAGGCCGGGATCGACCGACAGCGGCCCGTCCTCGCGGATCACGGAAGGGTCGATGCACGTCAGCATCAGCGCGCCCTGCCCGAGATGCGTGGCGAGCTGCACGATGCCGTCGGCAACGGGCATCTCGAAGGCATTGAGGTCGTAGGGGTCGCCGGCAGCGGTCGTCGTCAGTCGATCCGGCGGCGCCGTGGCTGCCTGGGACTGGTAGAACGTGTACAGCGCGCCGCCGCCGCTGTTGCCGAGCAGCACGATGCGCTCGAAGCCGCGCTTCTTCAGCTCGCGCATCGAAGCGGCGATGTCGGTGATCAGCATCTCGTGAATCAGGCCGATGTCGTTGTTGACCCAGCGTCCGGCCTGGCCGAACGCCGCGTAACCTGCGTCGAGCAGCGCCGGAATCGCGTAGTGGCGGCTCATGTCGCCGCGCGGATGCATCATGCAGACGACGGTGCGCTCGCCGCCTCGCGTGTAGAGTACGCCGTGCGACTCGCCTCGGTCCTGGGCCAGCAGCGGAATGTTTTCGATCGTCACGCCCGAAGGCAGCGAGTCGAAGGACCACAGGCTGGGCCCGAGCTGGGGATAGCGAAGGAGCTGGATCGCCACGGCCGCGTTCACCCGCCCTGGATGAGCTGCACGGCGCTGCGTGCCGTCGCGCGAGCTTCGGGGGCGATGGCAAGCGGCTTTACCGCGTCGATGTTGACCGCCTGCAGGTCGTAGTACGAAATCGCGTCCCAGTGCTGCTCGGCCATCGCGCGCGCCTCTTCGCCCGGGCCGTGCACGGAGCCGCGCGGATGCACCATGAAGGTGGCGCGCAGCATCGGCGCTCCCATCATCGTGCCGTCGTGCAGGAACCCGATCTCGTCGTAGTCCATGTTGCGGTGGTAGTACGGAAGCCGCGCGGTACCGCGCTCCATCTCCGCCGGCCGCGGCACGAAGTTGCAGATCACCCAGCCCGTTCCCTGGAACAACGCGAACGCCGTCGGCGGCACGTGGTTGCGGTCGCTCACCACCGCGCGGAAGTCGAGGTTGTGGAAACGGAACGGAAACAGGTCTCCCTTCCAGCCGACGACGTCGAGAGGATGGTGCGCGTAGAAGAACGACGTGAACGCGCCGCAGCGCTTGACGCGCACTTCGTATTCGGCGCGGCCGTCGTTGGCGTAGGCCGTGGGCTCAGGGATGCCGAGAACGGTCGGATCGTAGGGGTTGTGGCGCCCGAGCAGCGTGTGCTCGGCCAGCGTCACCTCGCCGCTGCTTTCCAGATGCAGGAAGTAGTTGTCGCGGGTCGACGGAACGACTCGAAAAGTGACACCCTTCGGGAGCACGATGTAGTCGCCGGGCTTGAAATCCAGGGGTCCGAACTCGGTTTCGACCACGCCTTCGCCGCGGTGGGTGAACCAGATCTCATCGCCGTCGGCATTGCGGTACCAGTACGGCATCGGCTCGCTGCGGCGGCTCACCGAGATCACCAGGTCGTCGTTGTAGAAACAGCGCGTGGGGCGCCCGCGCGAGTCGCTGCGATCGTCGGCGTCGATCTTCTGGCCGTCCAGGTCCAGCGGCGCGAAATCGCCCTCGACCCGGGTCCACGCCGTCGGCTCGTTGCGGCGGTACATTTCGGCCACTCGGCCCTGGAAGCCTCCGCGCCCGATCTCCTCTTCCTTCAGGCCCGACGGAACCCGCACGTGGGCCTGCTTCGGAACTTCGCCCTTGCTCAGGTGGATCCAGGACTTCACGAGAACAGGGTCCTTTGTGCGTAGAGCGTGTCCACGTACTCCTTGACGCCTGCGATCTTGCGATCCGCTTCGCCCGGGCCGCCGCGAACCTCGAACAGGAAATGGTAGAAGTTCGAGTAGTCGGCGCCTTTGGCGGTCGTCGCGCAGATGTGCACTTCGACGGCGACCTTGTGCTCGTCGGCGACCATGCCGAGGATCTCGATTTTCATCGGCTTGGGCGCATACAGCGACACGCCCTTGGCGAACATGCCGAGCACGGCGTCCTTTCCTTTGTAAGTACCGGCCATCGGCGACGAAGGCGGCACCCACCAGGTGACGTCGTCGGCGAAGGCGGCGACGACCTTGTCGCTGGCTCCGCTGGAGACCGCGTCGAAATAATCGCGGATCAGCTTCTTGTTCGCTTCGGGGGTGGATGCCATGTGCTGCTCTGCTCCTGTCGAGTGGCTTGGACGGGCGCCGATGCTACCCTCAGCGCGCCGCCCGAAGCAAGAACATGTTCTAGACCCGGCCCGGAACTCCTCGACATCGTTGGGGCAGCCGCGCCGCGGCCCGAAGGACGAGCGCGAGGAGACCAGTCCATGTCGGAAACTCCGAAAGCCTTTCACCTGACTCCCCGGATCCAGAAGTACGTCGTCGACCACAGCGCCGCGGTCGACGAAGTGCAGCGCTCGCTCATCGCCGAGACGGAGGGCCTGGGGTTCATTTCGATCATGCAGATCTCGCCGGAGCAGGGCGCGTTCATGGAGCTGTTCGCGCGCGCGATCGGCGCTCGCCGCATCATCGAGGTCGGCACTTTCACCGGTTACTCCGCGCTGTGCTTCGCGCGCGCCCTGCCCGAAGGCGGCAAGCTGCTGTGCTGCGACATCAGCGAAGAGTGGACCTCGATCGGACGTCGCCACTGGGAAAAGGCCGGCGTCGCCGGACGCATCGAGCTGAAGATCGCTCCTGCCGGCGAGACCCTCGCCGCGCTTCCGGCCGATCCTGTCTGGGACCTCGCGTTCATCGATGCCGACAAGGGCGGCTACCGGACCTACTACGAAGAGATCCTCGAGCGCCTGAGACCGGGCGGCGTCATTCTCGTCGACAACGTGCTGTGGATGGGAACCGTGGCCGATCCGACGATGGCAGGCGAAGACGTCGAAGCGATCCGCGCGTTCAACGACTTCGTCGCGTCCGACTCGCGTGTCGAGGTTGCAATGCTGACGATCGGCGACGGTCTTTCGATGATCCGCAAGAAGGGAGGCCACTGATGGAGCTGGGATTGATGGTCGGCTATTGGCAGGGCGGCGGTCCCTGGGATTTCGTCACGCACGCGCAACTTGCCGAGAGCCTGGGCTTCGAGTCGGTGTGGACGGCCGAAGCGTACGGGTCCGACGCGTTTTCTCCGCTTTGCTGGATCGGCGCCCACACGTCGCGGATCAAGCTCGGGACCGGCGTCTGCCAGATTTCCGCGCGCACGCCCGCTTGCGTCGCGATGACGGCAACTACCATCGATCACATGTCGGGCGGGCGGCTGATCCTCGGAATCGGCGTGTCCGGGCCGCAAGTGGTCGAGGGCTGGTACGGGATGCCGTTCGCGAAGCCTTTTACCCGCACGCGCGAGTTCATCGAGATCCTGCGCGCGATCTGGAAGCGCGAGGGGCCGGTTACCTACGAAGGCAAGTACTACCAGCTTCCGTATGGCGGCCCCGGCTCGGTGGGTCTAGGCAAGCCGCTGAAATCGATCACGCACCCGCTGCGCGAGCGCATCCCGATCTATCTCGGCGCCGAAGGCCCGAAGAACGTCAGGATGGCCACCGAGATCGCCGACGGCTGGCTGCCGCTGTTCTTCTCGCCGTACCGGCCGGAGGTGTACGCCGAGTCGCTGTCGCTCGTAAAGCCGGGCTTCGAGATCGCGTGCACTGCGCAGGTCGTCGTCGGCGACGACGTCGCGAGCTGCCTCATCCCGGTCAAGTGGATGCTCGCGTTCTACATCGGCGGCATGGGCGCCAAGGACAAGAACTTCCACATGAACATCATGGGACGCATGGGCTTCGAGGCCGAGGTCACCGAAGTGCAGCGCCTCTTCCTCGAAGGAAAGCGCGCCGAGGCGGCCGACGCGGTGCCAGACCAGCTTGCCGACGAGATTTCCCTGGTCGGCCCGCCGGGACGCATCAAGGAAAGGCTCGAGGCCTGGAAGAAGAGCCCGGTGACGAAGCTGCTGGCGGGAACCCAGGATCCGAACGCACTGCGCGCGCTGGCAGCGGCGATGTAGCTGGAGTCCTCGGCCGCGGGCGCGTTGCACCTGCGGCCGAGGACGCTAGGCGCGCGACGTGCCTTCGTCCATGCCGCTCGGGAACGCCTTCTCGAACTCGCCCTTGTAGATGTTCGGCCCGGCCGCGGTAAGCCCGCCGTCGACCACCAGCTCGATGCCGGTGACGAAGCGCGCGTCGTCGCTGGCCAGGAACACGGCTGCGCCGGCGATGTCGGTCGCGCGCCCGGCCGTCTTCATCGGCTGCGAGGCCGCCATGACGCCGTCCATCGCTTCCTCGTTTCCGCGGTGGACCAGCGGCGTGTTGATGCCCCCGGGGCAGATCGTGTTGGCGCGGATGTTGTTCCTTGCCAGCTGGACCGCCACCGCGCGCGTCATGTTGATGACGGCAGCCTTGCACGCGGTGTAGGCCACCGGTCCGCAGCCTCCGCTCAGGCCGGCAACCGAGCCGGTACTCAGAAGGCAGCCGCCCTGGCCCTGCTCGAGCATCACGCGCGCTCCGTGCTTCATGCCGAGGAACACGCCGCGCACGAGCACGGAAAACGTCTTGTCCCAAGCGGCGGCGTCGATTTTGTCGATCTTGCCGAGAGCGCCCGGGTAACCGGCATTGTTGAAGACGACGTCGAGGCGGCCGAACTGGGAGCGGGCCTTCTCGATCATTGCCGAGACTTCGGCTTCGTCGGCCACGTCGGTCCTTTGTGCGACGACGCTGGCGCGGAAGCCCTGGCCTGCCGCCAGCTCGAGCGTTTCGGCCAGAGTGCGGTCGTTGATGTCGCTGGCGACGACTTTTGCGCCTTCGGCCAGGAATCGAAGGACGGTATCGCGGCCGATGCCGCTGCCGCCGCCGGTGATCACCGCAACTTTGCCTTCCAGACGTCCTGCCATGTCGTGTCCTGCCTTGGGAATATTGCGTTCGAGCCGCGATTCTTAGTTGCGAACCGAAGCGGAGTCCAGAGCGCAAGGCCGCGTGACGAGGCCGGCGCCTGTGTTAAGGTGCGCCCCGAACCGGAGGAAAACACATGCAACGTTTCACGAGCTGGCTCAGGCATCGTCTCGCGCAGCGTCCAACGTGGATGAATGCGCTGATGCTGTTCGCGGCGTTCCACGTCTTCCTTTATTCGCCGTGGGACATTTTCGTAAAGCCGCTGGCCAGGGACCAGGACGTCTGGTTCGGCATCATCTTCACGGGATGGGCCGCCAAGGTCGGCGACACCCTTCATTTTCTCGTCTACGCGGTCGCGCTCTACGGGTTCTGGCGCATGCGCCGCTGGCTGCGGCCGTGGGCGGCGCTCTACGTCGGCCAGATGGCGTTCGGGATGCTGGTCTGGCCGATCCTCTATGTCGGCGGGTTTCGCGGGTGGCTGATGGGTATCGTCTCGGGCGCGGTTTTTGCGCTGCTTGCGTGCGCAATCTGGCGCTCCCGCGACGCGTTCCGCGAAAATCCGGTGGACTTCGTGCAGCGCTACGGCCGCTGGGCCGTCGTTACCGGCGCCACGGCCGGCATCGGCCTCGAATTCGCACGTGCGCTGGCGGCCCGCGGTGTCTCCTGCGTGCTGGCCGCACGCCGCGGCGACCGTCTCGAGACGCTGGCCGAAGAGCTGAAGGCGTCGAGCGGAGTCGATACGCGCATCGTCGAAGTGGACCTCGCAAGCGATGCCGGACCGGACGAGCTTGCCGACGCGGTGGCCGACCTCGACGTCGGGCTTCTCGTCAGCAATGCGGGAGTCGGTTACGCGGGGCGCTTCGAGAAGCAGGAGCTTTCGCGCCTGAAGCAGATGATCGCGCTCAACTGCACGGCCAACGTCACGCTCGCTGCGCGCCTGCTTCCGTCGATGCTGTCGCGGGGGCGCGGCGCCATCATCATCACCGGCTCGGTTGCAGGGCGCCAGCCGGTTCCATTCCACGGCCTCTACTCGGCGACCAAGGGTTTCGAGCTGCTTCTCGGCGAGGCGCTGTGGGCCGAGGTTCGCGACCGTGGCGTCGACGTGCTCGTGGTCCAGCCCGGGCCGGTGGCCACCGAGTTCGAGCAGGTGGCCGGCGAGGCGCGGCAGAATCCCGGCGCCGACGAGAGCCCTCAGTCGGTCGTCGAGACTGCGCTCGATGCGCTCGGCAAGCAGCCGTCGGTGGTCACGGGCTGGCTGAACGGGATCCGCGCCAACGCCAGCCGTTTCGTGCCGCGCACGCTGATGGTCTGCATCGCGAGCGATTTCATGGAGGGCCAGACGCCGGCGGCGATGCGTTGATGCGCCTGAGCCACGCGGTGCCGCCGAGCGCGTCCATCTGACGCAGAATCCACTGCTGTCGATGGCGCACGAAGGGCGACGGCGCATCGGCCCGGAAGCTCTCCGGATCGGGAAGAACGGCTGCGAGCAGCGCGCACTCGGGCGCAGTGAGCTGTCCCGGCGTCTTCGAGAAATAGTGCCGTGAGGCCGCGCCGATCCCGTAGATGCCGTCGCCCAGCTCGGCGACGTTCGCGTAGACGTCGAGGATGCGCCGCTTCGTCCAGATCTTCTCGACGATCACGGTAAGCGGCGCTTCCAGCGCCTTGCGCAGCCAGCTTCGGTCGGGCCACAGGAAGAGGTTCTTGGCCACTTGCTGGGAGATCGTGCTCGCCCCGCGCACGCTGCCGCCGCGGCTGTTGTGCTTTGCGGCGCTCTCGATGGCCTGGAAATCGAAGCCGGAATGCTCGGCAAACCTCTGGTCTTCGGCGGCGACCATTGCGACCAGGCAAAGAGGCGCGATCCCGGTGTGCGAAGTCCAGCGGTAGTCGATCCATCCGCCGCGATGGATGCTGTCCTCGACCATGAACGCCGTCAGCGGCGGCGGCACCACGGCCAGCACCGCGACGATGACGACCACCGTCGCGACGAATGCGAGCGTCAGCCTGAGGATCAGCAGCAGCAATCGAGGCGACGCAGCCGGCCGGAGCTCAGGCGCAGGTCGCCATTCCGCCGTCGACCGGGATGACGGCGCCGGTGACGTACGCTCCGGCGCGGGATGCGAGATAGATCGCGACGCCGGCCATGTCCTCGGGTTCGCCGATGCGTCCGCGCGGCACCTGGGCGACGATCATGTCTCCGAAGCGCTCGAGGGTTTCCTTCATCATCTTGCTCTGGAAAGGACCCGGCGCCACCGCGTTGACGGTGATGTTCTCGGACGCCAGGCGCTTGGCCAGGCTGCGGGTCAGGTGATGCACCGCCGCCTTGCTGGCCGAGTACGCGTACGTCTCGAGCACCGGCACGTGGATGCCGTCGATCGAGCCGATGTTGATTACTCGCGCCGGATCTTCCTTGGTCGCAGCGTTGCGGAGAAGCGGCAGCAGCTCACGAGTCAGGTTGAACACCGATTTGACGTTGGTCGCGAGCACTTTCTGGAAGGCATCGTCGCTGTAATCTTCCAGTGACGCTCCCCAGTTGGTCCCCGCGTTGTTGACGAGGACGTGCAGCTTCTGTTCCCGCGACGAAAGCCCGGACGCGAGAGCCTTGACGCCGTCTTCGGTGCTGATGTCGCCGGCGATCGCAATGCACGTGCCCGGCCCCGCGGCGTTCAGCTCGGCGGCCACTTCGTCGCAGGCCTGCTGCTTGCGCGACGCGACGTAGACGCGCGCGCCGGCCTCGACATAGCCGCGCGCGATCATCAGGCCGATGCCGCGCGAGCCGCCGGTGACCAGCGCCGTCTTTCCTTCGATCGAAAACAGGTTCTTCATCCGGATATTGTCTCCGCGGGCGCCGTTGCCGTCAGCTGGCGGCGGCCGCTGATTTCTGGTCGCTCTTCCTGCCGCTGTTTTTGCCGCTGTTTTTGTCGTTCTTTTTGGCCAGCGCGTGCTCGACGAGCACCAGGCGATCGTTGCCGAAATACATGTCGTCGCCGTCGATGAACATCGTCGGCGAGCCGAAGCCGCCGCGCGCGATCAACTCCTCGGTATTGGAACGCAGCTCGTCCTTGACTGCCGGATCGGCCGCGGCGGCAAGCAACGCTGCGGCGTCCAGCCCGATTCCCGCGGCGATGTCCGCGAGCACGTCGTCGCGCGAAATATCGCGCAGATCTCCCCAGTAGGCTTCGAAGACGCGGCGTGACCACAGCGGCAAGAGGCCGGTTCGATTCGCGACCAGGGCCGCGCGCATCGCCTTGACGCTGCTCACGGGGAAAACCGCCGGCTGGCCGATGCGCAGCCCGTACAAGGACGCCCAGTCCTGCAGGTCCTTCACGTACCAGCGCAGCTTCGGCATGACGGGGCTGCGGCGCTGCTCGTAGACGCTCTGGTTGACCGCGTTGAACACGCCGCCGACGAGGATCGGCCTCCACACGAGCGTGGCTCCGGCGCTGGCCGTCACTTCCTCGATGCGGTGGAACGCAAGGTAGGTCCAGGGGCTCGAGCAGTCGTAGAAGAATTCGAGGTTGGCCATGCGATTTCTGCGGCGGATTCGAAGATCCTGCGACGAAAAGGGCAGGGGGTCCAGCAGGCCGCAGATGTTGCCACGACGCCCGCGCGTTCCCAACCAGCGAGAGGGAAGCGGGCCGCGGCCCGCTGTGGCCATCGCGACGGTGCGCGGCTATGGTCGGCCGATGCCGCGCGAAAAACTCGCATTCGTGGCCTCGACGACTCCCGAAGCGCGCGAGGCGAAGGCGCGCCTGGTGGCGCGCTACGGCGGCGTCGCGGTCGGGGAGGCCGACGTGGTCGTCGCCCTCGGCGGCGACGGGTTCATGCTCGAGGCCCTGCACGGCCAGCTCCGGCGCTGCACGCCGATTTACGGCATGAACAAGGGGACGGTCGGCTTCCTGCTGAACGATTACAGCGAGGACGACCTCGTCGAGCGCATCCGCGGCGCGGTTTCGGCATCGATTCACCCGTTGTCGATGCATGCCAGCTGCCGCAACGGCGTTCTCGTGGACGCGGTCGCGATCAACGAGGTCGCGCTGCTGCGCCAGACCCGCCAGGCCGCCAAGATCCGCGTTTCGATCGACGGCCGCGTGCGCCTGGCCGAATTGATCTGCGACGGAGTGCTGGTGGCAACGCCGGCCGGCAGCACCGCGTACAATCTTTCTGCGCACGGGCCGATCCTGCCGGTCGGCTCCAACGTGCTCGCGCTGACGCCGATCAGCGCGTTCCGTCCGCGGCTGTGGCGCGGCGCGATCCTGCCGCGCGAGGTTTCGGTGCACTTCGAGGTTCTCGATCCCGGTCACCGCCCGGTCAGTGTCACGGCGGACACGACCGAGGTGCGCGACGTCGTCGACGTCCAGATCTGCGAGAACCGCGACGTGACGCTGCAGATGCTCTTCGATCCCGAGCACGCGCTCGAAGAGCGCATCCTCAAGGAACAGTTCATCCCGTAGCCCGGCGGCGTCGCCGTCAGCTTCCGGCGCTGGTCTCGGCGATCGGCGCCGGCGAATGCGTGTAGATCCGGTCTCCCTGGTTGGAGCCGTCGGCGTTGGCGCAGTTTCCGGCGGCGAAGAACCCGATGCGGCCGATCCTGGCGGCCGGCGCTTTCCAATCGAACGTCCATGACGTGCCGCCGGTCTGGCCGATCGCCGTGCCTCCGTAGTTGTGCTCGATGTAGGACCGCGTCCCCATCGCCGCCGGGAGCACCTGCGTCGTCGCACCGTCGGACGAGAATTCGCCGGCGCCCGAGCCGTCGCTCATCGCGATCGCCGTCATCTGGAAGCCCCAGCGCAGCACTTTCGCATCCTTGTGCGCCAGGTGCACCGTCAGCGTGTACGTCTTGCCGGGCTCGTACTTCGGCGGCACCCCGTCGATGGTGATCGAGCCGTCGCCGTCAGGGTTGGCGGGGAACTGGTTGTGGCACTGGATGCACAGGCTCTCGGCGGCCTGGCCGGCGATTGCGGGCGCACCCGTCACCGCCGGCTGAGGACCGGCCGAGGCGGCGAACGTGTTGCTCGCTCGCAGCACCAGCATGGATGCGACCAGCAGTGCAATGCGTGCGGCGCGCGCGCTCCGCCGGCCGGCGAGCCGGGCATCAGCCATTCGGATGCTCCGCAAAGCCCCGCAGCCATGCGGTCACTCCGCCAGCGAGATCCGCGACGCCGACCACGCGCGCGTCGCGCTGTTCGAGAATCGACGCGCTGCGGTCGCGCGCGTGAACGGTGACATCGTCGATGACGAAGTCGATGCCGGCAAGACTCTCCAGCGGCATGTCCCATCCGTCTACGTTTGCAATGGCCCCGCGGCGCGCGATCACCGCGAGCAGCCGCGGCGGCGCGAACAGCGCAAGCGTCGTCGAGAGCACGCCGCCTTGCCCGTCGCCGCCGAGCACGAACGGGCGCTCGAGCGCGAGGACGAAATTTTCGACCTCGCCGATCGCATCGGCGAAGCTCGCCGCTTCGGGCCGCTCGTGATCGTCGCCGAGGTACCACGAAAATCCGGCGTAGGAATCCGACGAGCGAAGGTTGCTCTGCATCGGGTTGCAGGGACGCGCGGCCTGCAGCGCGAAGATGTCCGGCTCGCTTCCAGCCAGGGTGCGCGCGTCGCCAAGTCCGCCGCCGGCGTCGCCGCCGCGCGCATGCAGCCAGACGACGACCGGAAGAAGGTCACCGGCGCTTCCCGCCGAGTGGGAGCGAAGGAGCGAGCAGTCCGGCGCAGGGCCGGAAGTCGGGCGCCCTGGCGGGTTCAGTCGATTTCCTTGACCGGCGCGGCCGCCGCGCCCTTTCCTGCGAGCATCGCGAACGTGATCGCCGGTCCGAGGGTGCCGCCGCCGCCGTAGTAGTACTGGCCGGTCGGCGACGCGATGCAGTTGCCGGCACCGTACAGGCCCGCGATCGGCTCGCCGTCGGCGCCGAGCACCTGCGCGCTCGCGCTGGTCGCCGGACCGCCGTTGGTGTCGAGCGTCCCGGCCGCAAGGATGATCGCGTACAGGTGACCGGTCGGGTCGATCGGATGCATCGTCGGATTGAGCGTCTGGCCGATTGCCTGCGAGGTGCCCTGGTTCGGATACGACCAGACGTGCGAGAACCAGAGGCGGTCGTAGAGTTTCTCGCCGCGATGGAAGTCGACGTCGATGCCGTGGCCGGCAAACTCGTTGTAGCGCTTGAAGGTCGTCGACAGCGTTGCGGCGAACCCTTCGTCGAGCCGTACGCCGCCGGTCTTCGGCGCGAGCCTCAGCAGACGCTGGTCGATCGCGTCGGCCAGCTCCTGGGGGTTGGCACCGGTGATCACGTACGGTGCCTGGGTTCCGGCCGGCGGGATCGGGAAACGTCCGCCGAACAACTCGGCGCTGCGCTGGTCGTAAACCATCAGCATCAGCATGTTCGGCCATTCGTGCCGCGAAGGATCCCACGCAAAATGCACGCGCGTGCGCTCGTTGTAGTTCGAGCATTCGTTGACGACGCGGCGCCCGTAGCGGTTGACGAGGACCATCGAGTCGCCCGGCGGCATGAAGACGTCGTCGGGAGTGCTCGAGAACTGCAGCGCCTGCTCGAGCACGATCTCGGCGCGCCACGCCGAGCTCATGTTGCCGAGGCGCGCTCCTGCGGCGGTGGCCATGTAGACGAAGTCGCCTTCGTTGGTCGGCACCGCGCAGCCGCCGAAGATCGGTCCGGGCTGGAACGCCGTGGTCAGCTCGCGATTCTGCGTGAAGCCGCCGCTTCCGAACACGACGCCTTTTTTGGCGCGAAGCCGCACGATCGTCTTGTCGATCTTTTCCGCCTCGATGCCGACGACCTCGCCGGCGTGGTTGCGAAGGATCGTCACGACACGGTGGCCCATCAGCGTCGCGATCTTGCGCGAGTCGATCGCGGCCCTGAGCTGGCGGACCATCTCGTCGCCGAGCCCGAACGAGCCGTCGGGTTTTTTCGCCCACAGGCGCCGGTCCACCGGCGTGATGTCGTCGACGGCTTCTTCGAAGTAATCGGGCATCGCGCCGAACGGCGGCATGTCGGCCGGCTGCGAGATCAGCGCTTTCATGTTCTCGAGCTCGTCGACGACGACGGGGCCGTTGTCGTAGAGGGCTTTGAGAAGGTCGTACTGGAGCTGGGAGAGGCCGAGCGTCTTGTCGTCGGCGCGAAAGAGCTGGGGATACGAAAAGCGCGCCATCTTCGCGATCGTCTTGTCGCGAGGCTCTTCGACGCCGCGCTCGCGCAGGAAGCGGTTGTTCGGGATCCAGTAGACTCCGCCGGACTTCGACGTCGTGCCGCCGAACAGCAGGGCCTTCTCGACGAGGGCCACCGACGCACCGGCCTCGTGCGCGAACAGCGCCGCGACCGATCCCGCCGCGCCGCTGCCGACGACGACGACGTCCACTTCCTGGTCGAACTTGAGCTTGTCGGCGGCGCGGGCCTCGCGCACGCCCGGCAGCGTAGCGGCGCCGGCACCGGCGGCGGCCACGCCCGCGAGCCTCAGAAAGTCACGGCGAGAAATTCCCGGACGCGCCGGCGGCGCGCCCCCTGCTGCGGAGCTGTCGTCGTTCACGCGCCGATCTCAGGCTGCAGCGGCGGCGCCGGTCGGCGCCGAGTAGAACTGCCGCGTCCACTGGCGGTACTCCCCGATCGGGCCGTCGGATTCGCAAAGGGCCGGCCGCGCCTGGAATCCCTTGTGTTCCCAGATCTGGAAGTCCTGCTGGATCGCCAGCGACTGGTCGTCCATGTACAGCTTGAGCAGCGCGCGCGTCTCGTCTTCGCTGCGGCCGTCCTTCTTGCCGATCACGCCGAAATGGATGCGCGTGATCTCGTCGTCGACCGGCGTGAGCCCTGCGACGATCACCGTCGTGAACATCCCGGAGTAGATCAGCCAGTCGAACCCGAGCCCCCAGTTCTGCGCCTGGATGTTGAAGTCGTCGCTGACGCCGCCCATCGTCTGCACGTCCTTGCGCGTCCAGATCGCCCACTTGAACATGTGCTGGTGGAATTCGTGGGAGCGATTCTTCGGCGCGTCCATCAGGTGCACGAAGTTGAAGTGGGGCCAGTCGATCGCGTTCTCCATGATGTCCTGGGGATGCGTGCGGACGTCCCAGGAGTATTTGTCGTAGCTGGAGGTCCAGTCGTCGGCGCCGAAGTACTCGATCGCCGGGATCTCGAAATCGGGCGCCGCGCCTTCGGCGTGGTACCAGACGAACACGAGCCCGCTGTGCTCGAGCACCGGGTAGGCGCCGGCGCGCGCCTTGGCGGGAATCTTGTCGGTGTACGGGATGTGGCGGCAGGTGCCGCCGGTATCGAACTGCCAGCTGTGGAAGGGACAGACGAGGCGGTTGCCTTCGACTTTTCCGCCATACCCGAAGTGGGCGCCGAGGTGAGGGCAGAACGGCTCGAAGGCCCCGGCTTTTCCGTCTTCGCCGCGGAACAGCACGATGTCGCGGCCGAGGTAGTGGACGGTCTTCACTTCGCCTTTGGCAAGCTCGTCCGAATAGCAGACCTGGTACCAGCTGTTGGGGATGCCGAACGGAAATCGGGCCATCGCGATGAACCTCCGGGGCAGATACGTGGGGTCAGGCACCAGCGGCCACGTGCGCAATCACGCCTCGGTGGATAGCTGGCGTCGGACCCCGGATTTCGCCCATATAGAACGTGTTCCAGTGCCCGTGCAAGGGGCGGGCGGCGCGGCTACCATGCGGCGCGCAGCCGCCGACGGGGCGGGGGCAGGCCGGGGGACCGGCCGGCGGCGGATCTGGCAATGAAACCGGGACGAGCGGGACAAGCAGACCAAGAGGGACAAGGAGGAGAGGCGATGACAGCGCGTCGGTGCCTGGAGGGAAAAGTCGCGGTGGTTACCGGTGCCGGGTCCGGCATCGGAAGGGCCACGGCCCTGCGCTTCGCGCGCGAAGGCGCCGCGGTCGTCGTCGGCGACCTGCAGGCAGCGAGCGCCGAAGCTGCGGCGGCGGAGATCGTCGCATCGGGGGGCCTTGCGGTGGCGCGCACCGTGGACGTCGCGGTCTCCGCCGAAGTCGATGCCCTGATCGACGATGCCGTCAGCCACTTCGGGCGCATCGACATCCTGATGAACAACGCGGCCGCCCCCCATGGTGCGCCGATCCTGGCAACTACCGATGCCGACTGGCGCCGCGTGATGTCGGTAACGCTCGACGGAGTCTTCTTCGGGCTTCGCGCGGCACTCGGGCGCATGACTGCCCAGCGCTCGGGCAGCATCCTCAACATTTCGTCGGGAGCGGGTCTCGGCGGCGAGGTGATGCTCGGTGCCTACGGCGCGGCCAAGGCCGCCGTGATCAACCTGACCAAGACCGCTGCCGTCGAGAACGCCGGTTACGGCGTGCGCATCAACTGCATCTGCCCCGGGCCGATCTCGACGCCGCCGCTGCATGCATGGCTCGGTGCGATTCCGGGCGGGGTCGACGCGTTCTCGCGACAGATTCCCGCACGTCGCATCGGCGAGCCGGAGGAGATCGCTGCAGTCGCGACGTTCCTCGCCAGCGACGAAGCCTCTTACGTGACCGGCGCCGTCGTTGTCGTCGACGGCGGGGTGAATGCCCGGACGGGGACGCCGCGGTTCGACTAGAAGGCGGTACCTGCTGTAGAGAGCGGCGCGATGGGATACGACGACATCCTCGTGGAGAACTCCGGCGGCATCGCGTGGGTCACGATCAATCGCGAAGCCAAGGGCAACGCATTCCGCGTGCAGACCGTGCGCGAGCTGATCGACGCGCTCGAGCAGGCCCGCCGGGACGCCGACGTGCGCAGCATCGTGCTGACGGGCGCGGGAACCCGCTTCTTCTGCATCGGCGGCGACCACGATCACGGCGGTGAGGCGGATCACGACGACCGCATCCACTACGGCAACGTCTTCCCCGTCACCGACCTCTACGACCTGATCGACAAGGTGCCGAAACCCATCGTCGCGATGGTCGCCGGTTTCGCCGTCGGAGGCGGCAACGTGCTCGCGCTGATGTGCGATCTGACGATCGCGTCCACTGCGGCGACCTTCCGCCAGGTCGGGCCGATGATGGGCAGCTTCGATGCCGGCTTCGGCACCTGGTACCTCGAGGAAGCCGTCGGCCGCAAGAAGGCGAAAGAGATCTGGATGCTCAATCGCAAGTACGCAGCGGCCGAGGCGCTCGCGATGGGGCTCATCAACGAAGTCGTCGAGCCCGAAAAGCTTCGCGCGCGAGTCGTCGAGATCTGCGAGGAGCTGGCCGATCGCGGGCCCCAGGCGCTGGCAGCGATCAAGGCCTCGTTCCACGCGCGCCACGGCGGTGTTGCCGGCCTTTCGCGCGTCGCGCTCGACCTGCTGACGCCGAACTACTACCGCAGCGACGAGAGCAGGGAGCTCGGCCGCGCCTTCGGCGCAAAGCAGAAGCCGGATCGAAAGAAGTTCTACCGATGACGCGCGCCGGCTGGCGCGGCGGGCCCGGCTTCGTGCTGCTGACGCTGACGCTGGTCAACACCGTCAACTGGGCCGACCGCCAGGTCGTCCCGATCCTGGTTCCCGCGATCAAGGCCGATCTTGCCCTCACCGATACCCAGCTCGGCCTCGTCGGCGGCCTGGCCTTTTCGCTGATCTACGCGCTGTCGGCGTTTCTCTTCGGATTTCTCGCCGACCGGAGCAGCCGCCGCCGCGTCATCCTGTTCGGGCTGGTGTGCTGGAGCGTGGCGACCGCTGCCGGCGCTTTCGCGCACGACTTCTGGTCCTTGTTCGCTGCGCGCTTCGTCACGGGAATCGGCGAGGCTTCGCTGTATCCCTGCGCGATGTCGCTGCTCACCGATGCGTTCCCCACCGAGCGTCAGGGGAATGCGATCGGAATGTTCGGTGCTTCCACGGCGGTCGGCAGCGGCCTCGGGATCGGGCTCGGCGGCCCGCTGGTCGCCCACCTCGGCTGGCGCAGCGTCTTTCTTCTTTACGGAGGCGCGGGCCTGCTCGTGCTTCCGCTGCTGCTGATGATGGAGGAGCCGGCGCGAAGCGGCAGCGAAGTCGCGCTGGCGCACGATCCTCCCGTTTCGATCATCCGCGGCGCTCTCGGCGACGTCCGTCTGCTGGCCGTCTGGCTGACCGGAACCCTGCTGATTGCAGCGGCGACGGGATGGATCACGTGGGCGCCGACGTATTTCGTCCGCGATCTCCAGTTCGACGTCGGAAGCGTCGCGGGGATCTTCGGCATCGCGCAGCTTTTCGGCGGTGTGGCCGGCAGCATTGCCGGGGGCCGCCTCGGCGACCGTTATCGCAAGCGGCGCGTGGCCGGACAGCTGTCGGTCGCCGCGCTCGCGTCGCTGGCGGCCGTGCCGCTGTTCGGCGTCGCGCTTCTCGACGTTCCGCACCCGCTGCTGATGACGTGCGCCGTTCTCGGGCCTTTCGCGATCTTCGCGGCTTTTCCGAGCCTGCAAAGCCAGGTCGCCGAGATCGTCCCGGCGCGCCGCCGTGGGCTCGTCTTCGCAGTGCACGTGTTTTTTCTGAGCGGAATCGGCGCCGCGCTCGGGCCTTTCCTCGTAGGATTTCTCTCGGACCGCACCGGGAGCCTGCGCGCCGCGCTGCTTGCGCCGCTGCTCGGCGTGCTTCTTGCCTCGCTGAGCGCGATGTTCGCCGCGCGCGTCGTCAGGGCGCGTACACCGTCGTGAGCCTCGACCCGCTGCATCCGCCGAAGACCTCGGGTGCTGGCACGGCGCCGGTATCGTGGGCCGCGCAGGTCGCGGTTCCCCGCTACCTGACGCTGCGCGAAGGACACCGGCCCATCATCGTCGTCGCGCCGCACGGCGGGCGCAGGCTTCGCCCGATCCGGCGCGGTGACAGCGTCAACGATCTCTACACCGCCGAGATGGCCGCGCACCTGGCCGAGCGCCTGGGCGCGCACGCGATCATCAACGGCGGCCTCGATCGCAACGAGATCGACCTCAACCGGATTTCCCATCTTGCCGCGAAGGCGCCCGAGGTGCTCGCGCTGCTTTTGACTGCGATCGATGCGGCGGGCGCCGGCGGCGAGGTCCCCTTGGTGCTGTTCGTGCACGGCTGGAACATGGTTCTTGCCTGCTGCGACGTCGGCGTCGGCCTTCGGCGTCGGGGCCCGCGGCTTTCCGGACGGCATCCGACGCTCTCGCGCGGCCGCTTCGAAGGAACGATCGCCGATCTCGAACACGAAATGGCTGCGCGCCAGCTGACGGCGTCGATCGGGCGGCGCTATGCGGCCAGTGGTCGCGACAACGCTGCCCAGCTCTTCAGCGGCCGTCATCACGACCATGAGGATGCGCTGGTTGCGCGCCTGGCGCGTCTTTCGCTCGGCGGCCGCGTCGATGCGGCGCAGCTCGAGCTGGGCATTGCGCTGCGCTGGCCGGGTTGGAGGCGCGACGCCTGCATCGACGCGATAGTGGCTGCGCTCGAGCCGCGCGCCGGGTCGGGCCGCTTGCCGGTGGCTCCGGCGCGAAACTGGCTGGAGGCACCGATCGGCGAAGAAGAACCCGCGGCGCCGCTCGAGCGCGGGTTTTCGCTGCAGGCCGTGCTGCAGCGCGATGGCAGCGCAGCGCTGTTCTGCGGCGTCGAGGCGACGTCGGCCCATTCGATGGCGGCGCGCTTCTGCTTCGTGTTCGCCGACGGGACGATGATGCTGCTCGTCGGCGAAGGGGACTGGGACGGGCGCGCGGGTCACTACTCGCTCGAAGGCGCGTCGTGGGTTTCGTCCCCGGACGCCGGTCGCATCCGCATTTCGATTCGCGCTCCCTTCATCCGTTACCCGACGCACGACGCTTACCTCGACCTGGAAGCGGGACTGTCTCGTGCCGAGCTGGTCGACGCGCAGGTGGAGCTTTCGTACGAGGCGAGCGCGGAAAAGCACGGAAGGCTCCACGGGCATGTCGTCTTCGACGGGCGCCGCATGGACATCGGCGCCGTCGCATTCACCGATCGCGGCGGACGTCGCGGCGGCGATGCCTCGCGGGTGCGCGTGTTCGCCGCGGCGGCAGACGAGACGATGATCGTGGCGGTCCGCGACGACACGCTCGAGATCTGCGACGCGGAAGACGGGACGGCCGTCATCCGCACGATCCCGGAGCTCGCGGCGCCGCTGCGGGAGGCCCGCATCATCGCGCGAGTGCCGGTCTGGCGTCCTCTCGGCGAAGGTCGTTTCGCGCGCTGGACCTTCGGCATCGCGCAGTGCCGCCTCGGTGCCGGCGACGAGTGGGTGGCCGGGCTCTTCGATTCCCTCGAGATATTCTGAGCTTCGTGACTCGGAAGCCACGCAAGCGAGAAGTGCTCAGTGCACCACCGCCCACGACCACGTTTCGGTGAGCGCTCCCTTGTCGTCGCGCAGGAACGCGCGCAGCTCGATCGGCGCGTCGGTCTTCGGCTTGATCTGGAACGCGAGGCGCCATCCGCCGGTGTCGGGATTGCGCAGCACGTGGTGGTCGAGAAGCTCGGCGACCTCGGGAGGCGGCGTCGTGATCACCGCCGTCGGCGGGGAGGCGTCGGGAATCGCGTTCAGGTCTTCGCCGGCAAAATCGATCACGAATCGTTTCGTGTCGCCCTTGGCTCCGCTGTCCTGGCGGGTCGCGATGATGCGGCCGCCCGGCGGAACGGCGGGATCGTCGGTGTAGAACGAAACCGAATACGCGAAATCGAGCTGCTGGCCGGGCTGCACCGCGGTGTCGGGCACCCAGTACGCGACCATGTTGTCGACCAACTCGCTGTCGGACGGAATCTCGTCGAGCTCGACCCGCCCGTCCCCCCAGTCTCCGTGCGGCTGCACCCACGTGCTCGGTCTCTGTTCCGAGTGCGTCTCCAGGTCCTGGTAGTCGGCAAAGGCGCGGTCGCGCTGCAGCAGCCCGAAACCGCGCGGATTGTGCATCCGCGAGCTGCTCGCGTTGATGCGCATCGGGTTGTCCAGGGGCCTCCACAGCCACTCGCCGTTGTCGAAGTGCAGCAGCAGGCCGTCCGAGTCGTGCACCTCGGGACGGAAGTCGTCGAAGTGGCGGCGCGAGTCCTCGCCGAAGAAGAACATGCTGGTGAGCGGCGCGATGCCGAGCTTGGCGACCGGCCGGCGCGGGAACAGGTGGGAAGTCACGTCGATGACGGTGCTGGCTCCGGGCGTGATCTCGAAGCGGTAGGAGCCGGCGATGCTCGGTCCTTCCATCAGTGCGAGGATCACGAGGCTTTTTGCGTCGGGAGCAGGTTTCTCGAGCCAGAACTCCGAGAAGTGCGGGAACTCCTCGCCGCCGGGCTCGACGGTGTTGATCGCGATGCCGCGTGCCGAAAGGCCGTAGACGTTGTCACGGCCGAGGGCGCGGAAATACGTGGCGCCGAGGAAGACGATGAGGTCGTCGAAGTAGGCCTGCGAGCGAAGCTGGCAGTGGACGCGAAATCCCGCATATCCGATGTCGGGCGGGATCTTCGCCGCGAAGTCGTTCTTGCCGTAATCGAACGAATGGATGTCGAAGGGAACGGGATGCACGCCGCCGTCGTCGATCACGTTGACCGCGACCGTCCGGTCGTAATAGAGGCCGGGATGAAACATCTGGACCTGGAACGGAAGGCCATCGGTTTTCCACAGCGCCTTGTCGGGATTGAAGCGGATGTCGCGCCACTGGTCGTACGTCATCGAGCCGACGAGCATCCACTTGGGCACCTCGTGACGGTGGTCGACGTACTCCTCTTTGGAGAGCGCCTGGGCCCTGGTCGTGACGTCGTCGAGGGAGAACGCGCGGGCCGCCGCGGGTGCCGCCAGGAGCGTCGCCGCAGCGAAAAACCAGGTCGCAGCCGCTCGGGAAGGGCAAAAGGCCCGCAGGAAGTGCAAGGTCGGTCGGGTCATGTCCTGTGCTCGTGGCTTGCCGGATTCCGTCGTGGCGGCGTTGCCGCACCCGCCATCGGCGACCCCGGGCGAAAGGCGATATTCTTAAGGAAAAAGGCGCAACGCAACTGCGGCGACTGCAGCGGGCGAAGCGACGGCAGCCACAGAGGACGGCTGCGACAGGTAGCGCCTGCCGGGATCCGGCCGCTTTCGCGCAGCGCCGCTCGGCGGTACAAGGGACGGATATGAAACTCCTTCGCGTGTTCGCGGTGCTGTTCGCGCTGCTGGCAGTGTCGAACTTCCTCAAGCCGATCCTCGAGAACGGCGAGACCGGATTCGTGTTCCTCGGCCGGCGCCTGGCCGGTCCACCGAACCTGATCGCGGCATGGACGTTCATGGCGTTCCTCGTCGCCTACGCCGTGTCGCTGTGGCGGGAAAGGGCAGCCGCCCTTCCTCTCGGCATCGCGTACGCGTGCTATGTGACGGCCAACCTCTACCTGTTCACGATGAGGACTGCGCCGCCCACCGGAAACGCGAAAATCTTCGGCATCGTCTTCACCGTCCTCGCGCTGGCCGGATCCTGGGGCGTGGTCGCGCTGATGATCCGCGACGGCTTCGCATCGCGCGACAGCGCTCCCGGTCGCATCCTGCTGCGCGCTTTTGCGCTGCTGTTCGCGTTGATGGCGCTGTCGGATGCGATCAAGCCGTTCGCGTACACGGCGGACGTCGGGTTCGTGCTGTTCGGCCAGAGGCAGACCGGCATGGCCAATACCGTGGCTGCCCTCGTGTTCGCGTCGCTCCTTGCCACCTACGCGGCGAGCATCTGGCAGGAAAAGCGCCTCGCGCTCACGCTCGGCGCTGCGTACGCGGCCTACGTGATCGCGAATCTCGTGCTGTGGAATTTCCGAAAGCCGCCGGGAACCGAGCTGCCGCTTTCGTTCATCGTCCCCTATCTGTTCAGCGCCGTGGGGGTGTCCAACGGCGCAGCGCTGCTGCTGTGGCGCCACCGCGAGCGCCTGACCTGAATCGAAATGCGGGACAGCCCCGCAGGACGCCGTGATGGCGGGACCGTAACGTGTACCTGTTGCGGACTGCGCGCGTTCAGGCTTTCGCCCGCTTCGGCGCGTCGTCCTCCTCGATCTCCCGCACGCTGATGCGGCCGGCAGCGTTGGTGCACACGCCGTCGCCGAGCGAGAAACGCCAGTGGTGGCCCGGGCAGACGATCTGCCCGCCTTCGACTTCGGCCTCCGAAAGATCCGAGCCTCCGTGCGGGCACCAGCGCTGCACTTCGTAGCGGCGCCCTTCGTGCTCGAGCACGAACGTGTCGTGCGCGCGGTCGGCGGTCTCGACTTTCTGGATCGCGGCAAGGGCCCTGGAGTCGGACATTTTGAACAGCGTGAACAGGTGCTGGTTGTAGCGGTCGGGATCGCGGTGCGCCTTGAAGCGAAGCGACAGGAACGCGTCCTCCCAGCCGAGCTCCTCGCGCATCACCTGGTCGATCAGCGTCGAGGTCATTTCGAACTCGTACTGGCAAGGCTCGCCGTCCCAGGCGTAGACCAGCTCCGCTTTCGGCTCGGGGCGGAAGTCGACGACCCAGTCGCCGCCGTGCGCCCCGGTCACGCGAAACAGCACGCGGATGCCGATGTGCTCGACGAAATACGGATGACCCTTGAGAAACGGCAGGAAATGCCGGCGAAAGCGCTCGAACAGGCCCGGCGAAGCCGGCGTGATCGCGGCGAGCACGTCGGCGACGACGCGCTCTTTTTCGGCGCGGTGGCGCGCGTAGTACGCGCCGCGGTCGCGTTCGTAGTCGAATCCTTCGTACGCGGGGTCGCGTTCCAGACGGAACTCGCCGGCGGTGCCGCGCGCGCCGATATTCAGCCGGTCGCCGGGATTCATCACCATGCCCGGGATCGTCGACTCGCCCGCAAGGCGCCCGGCCGCCACCGGCGGCGTCGGGAACATGCTGGCTTCGCCGAAGAAAAACGGAGCCAGCTCCGGATCGAAGAAGCAGGGCGGTCCCGCGAACGGAATCGCCAGTCGCGGCTGCAGGGCCTTTGCCGCGGTTACGAACGACGCGATCGCCGATTCGCGGCGCTGGGCGGCGAGAAGTCGCTTGGTCGCTTCGTCGTACGTCGTGTAGACGAGCGGATACCAGATGGCCGGCGTGGCCTGCGCGAACAGCACGTCGATTCCCTCGGCGCGGATGTCGGCCACCGGCAGCGCGAGGTTGCAGTCGTTCAGGTTGAAGATCTTGTGGCCGTCCACCTCGATCAGTGCGCAGGAGTCGAACCAGTGCGGAGGGCAGTGGAAAGTCGGCGTCGAGATCTTGACGGTGAACCCCGGCGCGACCTCGAATGGCTCGAAGTTGTCCAGCTCGACGATGGTACGAAAGCCGAGACGCCGCAGGCGCGAGACGAGGCGCTTCTTGTGCGCGCGTCCCGTCAGCACCGGCACGCTGCGATCGATGCGCCCGAGGAACTCGGGGTCGTAGTGGTCGGGATGCTCGTGGGAAATGTAGAGCACGTCCGGCGACGACAGCGCTTCCAGATTGCCCTCGTACTGCGGGTACTGGAACCAGCTCGCGTTGTAGGATCCCTTGCGCGACATCCACGGGTCGCAGACCAGCAGCTTGCCGCCGTGGCGAAGAGCCAGGCCGCTGTGTCCGATGAATTCGATGCTCGTCATCCGGATCGTTTCCCCCGAAGCGCCGTCCCCGCGACGCCGCACCAGTACCTTTAATTGCTACGGCGAGCGGACGAAAATCGGCACCGGCGCGCATTCGGCGCAGTGCCGCGGCGCGTAACCCGGCATCCATCTTCGATTTGGGCGATTTGTGGCTTTTTTCGGCGCAGCGCGGCGCGTACATATGCGCGCGTGCCGTCCCGGAGCGCCTCTGCGGACAGCCCCGCCTCCCGCCGCATCCTCGCCGCGGGTGCCTGCGCACTGGCGATCGCCGCCGCAGTCGCCTGGACGGCGGCGTGGCACCTGCGCTTCACGTCGCTGTGGTACCCCGACGCCTGCGATTACGCGCAGCTCGGGCGCCGCATCCTGCGTGACGGCAGCATGACGACGGGCCAGTCCTTTCCGTATGTGCTGGCGTGGCTGCGCGCCCACGCGCTGGCCACGACGGCACCCTGGCCCAACGTCACCCGCTTCGTTCTTCCTGCGCTCGTTCGCGCTGCGTCCTTCTCGGTGTTCGGCGTCAGCGATTTTGCCGCGGTGCTGCCCGACGCGCTGTTCCACTGCGCGACCGTCGCGTTGTGCTTCGTGCTCGGCGCCCGCCTGGCCGGTCTTGCGGCGGGGTGGTCGGCGGCGGTCCTCGTCGCCTTCAGCCCGACGATGCTCGGCTACGCACTGAGCGGCCTCAGCGAAACCGGCGCGGGATTGCTCGTGCTCGCCGCCGCAGCGGCCGTCGCTTGCGTCGTTCCCGATGATCGCGCAGCGAAGGGCGCTGCGAGGAATGCCGCCGTTGCGGGGGCGTTGATCGGCCTCTGCTTCCTGCAGCGCTCGAATCTCGTTCTGCTCATCATCCCCGCCGTCGCGCTGATCCTCGGCGCACGCGGGCTCGGGGAGCTTCGCGCCCGAGCGCGCATCGCGGCCGTCTTGTGTGCGGCCTGCGTGGCCGTCGCCTCGCCGTGGCTGCTTCGCAACGCATGGAGTTTCGGAACGCCGACGCTTTCGCTGACGATGGATCGCAACGTCGGGTGGGCGCTGCTCGGCAAAGACGTTTTCTACGAGTTTACACTGATCGATGCGGGACAGGTGATTCGTTCCCACGCAGCGGACGTCGTCGCGCGCCTGGATCCGCGGCCTCTGGCCGGCCACTGGAGCGATTTTTTCGGCCCCGATTTCGGGCCGTTGCTCCCGGCGTTCGTCGTCGCGTCGGTTGCAGTATCGCTGCCGCCGCGCGCGCGCGTGCTGCGAACGCTGACGTGGGCGACACTGCTGCTGAGCTTCGTCGCGTTCGCCCCGCTCGTCGTGGGTAATTTCCTGGATCGTTACTACGAGCCGTTCGCGCCGCTGGTCGTCCTCCTGGTCGTCGTGCAGCTTGCGATCCTTGCGCGCCGCTTCGGGCGCGCCGGCCCGGCCGTTCTCGCGGTGGCATGCAGCCTTGCCCCGCTGTGGTGGATCAGCCACGGGTTCGCGTCGACCGTCGCGCGGCGCGACCCCGCTCTCGGCCAATGGGATCGCTGGGTTTCCGAGGCGGTGGCTCCCGATGCCGTCGTTGCATCCGACCAGTCCTGGTACGTCGCGTGGCAGGCCGACCGGCCGTCGGTGCGTTTCTATGGAGACGGCGCCCAGCTCGCCGAGCTCGAGCGCGGCTACACCCCGATTTCCGCCGTTTGGCTGACCGCGGCCGACAGCCGCCGATTCGAGCTCAGCATCGACGCTGCCGGCGGCGCCGCTCGCTGGCGGCTGGTTCGCCGCAGCGACGACGGCGGCTCGCTGTGGCTCGCGGCGCCTGCGACCCCGGTGACCCCGGCATCGCCCTGAACGCCTGCAAGGCCGCGATTTTTTGGAACCGAGCCGGCGTGCTACGAAGGCGGTCCCCGATGCGGCAGCACGCGCGCGTCGCTTTCTCGGGCGGGACGCGCGCGAGTCCCTTTGTCAGGCGGGAGCAGGAATTGAGCTGGAACATCGCAGACATCCTCGTCGCGATCGCCCCCGTTCTGGGTGACGAAAGCGCGCTCATTCATGCTGGGAGCGGCAGCGGCCGTCCGCCGCGTGTCGTTTCGTGGAAAGACTTCGACCGCAGGACCAACGCACTGGCGCGGCTTCTGATCGAGCGCGGCGCCAGGCCGAACGACAAGGTCGCGATCTATTCATACAACCGGCCCGAGTGGCTGGAGTCGGTGGCCGCGTGCCTCAAGGCCCGGCTGGTTCCCGTCAACGTCAATTACCGTTACCGCGACGAAGAGCTCCATTACCTGCTCGAGAACAGCGATGCGGTGGCGCTGCTGTTCGAGGGCACGTTCAGCGAAAACGCGGCGCGGCTCGCGCAGGCACTGCCGCTGCTTCACACGCTGGTACGCATCGACGACGGCGGGCCGCGCTGCAGCGGCGCGCTCGACTACGAGACCGTGGTCTCGGGACCTTCCGCGCCGCTGGAGCTCGAGCGCAGCGGCGACGACCTGATCCTGCTGTACACCGGTGGCACGACCGGCATGCCGAAGGGCGTGATGTGGAGGCAGGAGGATGTCTTCCGCACGCTCGGAGGCGGCGGCGATCCTCTCGGCACCAGCCCGAGGCCGGCCAACCTTGCCGAGCACGTCGCCAACGTCGCGGCCGGAATGCAAAGGCAGCGCCTTCTTCCGGCTTGCCCGCTGATGCACGGCACGGGACTGTTCACTGCGATCAACGCGCTGCTGAACGGCGGCAGCGTCGTCACCACCGACTCGCGCCGCCTCGATGCGCACGCGCTGTGGTCGGCAGTCGAGCAGCACCGCGTCGAGGCGATTTCCATCGTCGGCGACGTGTTCGCGCGCCCGATGCTGCAGGCATTGAACGAGCACCGATACGACCTGGACAGCCTGCGCCTGATCGTGTCGTCGGGCGTCATGTGGTCGCTGGAAAACAAGAAGGCCCTGCTCGAGCACCATCCGTCGATGCTCCTGTTCGACTCGCTCGGCTCCTCGGAAGCCACCGGCCTTGGCGCCTCGGTGATGGGAATGGGGATCGAGATGCAGACGGCGTCGTTCAAGGTGGGCGACCGGGTGCGCGTCGTCACCGACGACGGGCGCGACGTGGTGCCGGGAAGCGGCGAGAGGGGGATGGTTGCACGCAGCGGCCCGATCCCCGTCGGCTACTACAAGGACGAAGAGAAGACCGCGAAGACGTTTCGCACCATCGGCGGCGTGCGCTACTCGATCCCCGGAGATTTCGCGACGGTGGAGGTCGACGGCACGTTGAGGCTTCTCGGCCGCGGCTCGGCGTGCATCAACACGGGCGGTGAGAAGGTTTTTCCCGAGGAAGTCGAGGAAGTGCTCAAGCGGCACCCTGCCGTCGAGGACGCCGCAACCATTGGTCTGCCCGACCCGCAGTGGGGCCAGGCGATTCATTCCCTCGTCGTTCTCCGGGGCGGGCAGCAGTGCGCCGAGGCGTTGCTTCGCGAGCACGTGCGGGAACACCTTGCCGCGTACAAGATTCCCAAGCGCATTTTCATCGTCGACACGCTCGGCCGGTCTCCGTCGGGAAAGATGGACTACAAGGGCGTGACCGCGCGCGCGACCGAGCTCGCCGCGCGGACCTGACCGCCCTGGAGGGGCTCATTCGCCGCACTTCTGCCGAACCCTGCGCGCCTGCTGCGGCGGCGCGCCCGCTGCGCGCGGTGCCACTGGTGGTGGCGGCCCTGGCAATGCTTTCCACCGGTTGCGCGACGATCTCGCGCACTCTCCAGCCTCTCGGCCTCACGAAAGCTCCCGGTTACAACTACGACGTTCGCATCACCGGCGCCGATTCGGATGTGACCGACCGTATCGAGGAAGTCTCGGCGTTGTTCGCGAAAAAGGGACAGCCTCCGGCGACGGTGCAGGGCCTCAAGCGACGGACCCAGTCGGACCGTGACCTCTACCTTCGCGTGCTGCGCTCGCGAGGCTACTATGACGGCAAGGTCGAATGGTCGATCGACCAGGCCGCCAGGCCGCCGGTCGTCACGATGAAAGTGACGCCGGGCAGCGCGTATACGTTCTCCCGTTTCCAGATCGAGGGTCTTCCGCCGGAGGCGGCATCGCTGGCGACCGGCGACAGCCTGGACCCCGTCAAGACCGGCGCGCCGGCGCTTGCCGAGTCGGTGCTCAATGCCGAGACGGTGCTCGTTGCCGGCCTCGCCGCGCATGGTTTCCCGTACACGGCGCCTCCGGTGCACGAGGCCAGGATCGATCGCAGGTCGCGCACGATGGACGTCGTCGTGCACATCGACGCCGGTCCCCACGTTCGATTCGGTGAGCCGCGCGTCGCGGGAACCCAGCACGTCAGCAAGCAGTTCGTGATCAACAGGCTGCGGTTTCACGCCGGCGAAGCGTATTCGCCGGCGAAGATCGACGAGTCGCGCAAGATCCTGTTCGCCAGCGGCGTATTCTCGGCCGTCAGCATCACCCCGGCAAGCCGCGGTGAAGTCGGCCCCGACGGCCTCGCCCCGATCAACGTGCACGTGACCGAAGGCAAACCGCACACCGTGGGTGCGGGGCTCAAGTACTCGTCGGCCGACGGGATCGGCGGCAAGGCGTTCTGGGAGAACCGCAACCTCACAGGAATTGCCGACCGGCTGCGCGCCGAGCTGGAAGTCAGTCAGGAAATCTACACCGGCGGCCTCTCGTATCGGCGGCCGGATTTCTACAGCGTCAACCAGAGCCTGCTGCTCGATGCGAAAGCCGAAAACGACAAGCCGCCGGCGTACGATCGCTACGCACTTTCGACGTCGGCCGGGCTCGAGCGCCAGTTCTCGCGGCACCTGACCGTGACGGGCGGCCTTTCGCTGGAGCAGTCGTCGGTGCGCAGCGAAGCCGACCTGATCGACGGTCCCCCGGAAGTTCCCTCCAACGTCAGCGGCACCAAGCACTACACGCTGTTCGGGCTCCCGCTCGGGCTTCGCTACGACGGGACCGACAATCTTCTGGATCCCTCCCACGGCCACCGCACGCTGCTCAGCGTGACTCCGTTTGCGAGCGTGCTCGGCACGCGCGTGCAGATCGCGGTGATGAGGGCGACCGAAAGTTTTTACGTACCGCTCGACTCGCGCCACCGCGAGATCTGGGCCACGCGCCTGACGCTCGGCTCCGTGGTCGGCGCCGAGCGCAACGACATTCCTGCCGACAAGCGCATGTACGCCGGCGGCGGCGACTCGGTGCGCGGCTACCAGTACCAGTTTGTCGGCGACATCTTTCCGGACTCCTCCAGCGGGAAGCTCGAGTGGAAGCCGTCGGGAGGCCGCTCGCTGCTGCAGGCCGGCACCGAGCTTCGCTGGAAGGCGACCGAGCGCCTGGGCATCGTGCCGTTCGTCGAGGGGGCAGGCGTTTACGACGCCGGTTATCCCGATTTCCAGAAGACGTTCCGCTGGGCGGCCGGGCTCGGACTTCGCTACTTTACGGTGGCGGGACCGATCCGGCTGGACGTGGGTTTTCCGGTCAATGCTCGCAAGGCCGACGACATCTTCCAGATCTACATCAGCCTGGGGCAGGCGTTCTGATGCGCGCGATGCGAAGACTCCTGCTGTCGCTCGTCGCCGTCATCGCGGTGCTCGTCATTGTCGTCATGGCCTTGTACGGGGCGGTCGCGTCCGGCCGGCTGACGAGCCGCCTCGATGCGATCATCACGACGCTGGCGCAGAAGAAGGGCTCCTTCTTCGTTACGGCCGAGGGAGTTTCCGGAGACGATATTCCGGGGCACTTCCGCGTGCACAAGGTCGAAGTCGGCGATGCGTACGGCGTGTGGCTGACGGTCGAGGACGGCGAGGCGAGCTGGAACCCGTTCGACCTTTTTCATCCGTTCGACAGCGTCAAATGGCGCGTCAACGTCGACGACGTGCACGCGCGCCACGTGCTCTGGACGAGGCTTCCTCGAGACGGACCCGACGAGCCGGAGACGCCGTTCCACTGGGACCGCTTCATCCGGATTCTCGTCGGCCACATCCTCGTGGACGACTTCGAGCTTTCCGGCGCCATCCTCGGCGGCGCCGACGACCACGTTCGCGCCGAAGGGCACGGGGTGCTCGGCGAATGGGATCACGGGCGCGTGGTGCTCGATATCGTCCACGTCGATTCCGCAACCGGACACGCCCGCGTCGATCTCGAGACGCACGGGTCTCCGCTGCAATTGTCGGGAAGCATTGTCGCGGAGGAAGGAGCCGGCGGTGCGCTCGCGGCGCTCGCGCGGCTGCGCGACGCGGGCGCCGTGACGTTGAACGCGAGCGGTTCGGGGCCGATGCGCGACTGGAAAGGCAAGGCCGACGTCACGGCGGCCAATATCGGCGACCTCCACGCGACGACGTCGCTCGCATTCACCGCGGACGGTCCTTTCGAGGCCCGCGGGACGTTCGATCCGGCGCCCGCCCAACGAGAAAAATACCTCGTCGGGCCCGGCGCTCCGCTGGCGATCCATGCAAAGGGCGACTGGGCACCCCAGGTCGAAGTGAAGATCGACGAGGCCACGCTGGATGCCGATGGGCGCAAGCTTGCGGCCAGCGGCCGCCTCGATCTCGCGACCAGGCAGTTCCACGTTTCCGGCTCGCTGACGCGCCCTTCGGACGATGCCCCGGTCGTGCTCACGCTGCTCTCGGCGGCTTCTGCACGCATCGACGGCAGCGGTGTGCTCGGCGACGGCGGCTACCTCGATGCCACGCTCGACGTCGACGCACCGTCGCGTGCCGACGTGCATGCAAGGAGCGCCCACGCCGATTTCCACGCCAGGGACGTCAAGGGCGACAGCGTCCCGACTTACGATCTGGCGGCCACGTTCGATGCCCTCGGCCTCGGCGACGGACCGTTGCCGCTGTTCGGAGAGCACGGCAGCCTCCAGGCATCTGGATCGATCGATCTTTCCGCCGGCGTGCTCGATGCACCGCGTTTTCGCGCCGAAGGCAAGGACGTCGTCGTCGACGGACCGCTGTCGTTTTTCGATGACTGGAAATCGATGAAGGCTTCGCTCGCACTGCATGCGTCGTCGCTCGCGACGCTCTCGCAGCTTGCGAAGACGGATGTTGCAGGAAAGGCCGAGGCGACGTTCGAGGTGAATTCGCGATCGGCGCTGAAGGATCTCGACGTGGATGCTGCCGGCCAGGCATCCGGCGTCGCGATCGCCGAAGCCGGATGGAACGCGCTCATCGGACCCGAAGCGACGTTCAAGGCATCGCTTCACTCTGCTGCCGGCAAGCCCGGGCACGGTGATCTCGAGGTCGATGCGACCGGCATCCACGCGGCCGCAAAGGGGGACGTCGATGCGGACGGAGAAAATCTCACTGCCGACGGGAATTTTCGCCTCGACAATCTCGCACGCCTGGCCGAGCCCGCTCGTGCTGCGATCGCCGGACGCCTCGAAGGCAGCGTGAGCGCCCGCGGCACGCTCGCGGACTTTTCGATGACGGCAAAACTTGCCGGCGATCGGTTCTCGTGGGAGGGCACGCGCTTCGACCGCGTGACGGCCGACGTGGCCGCCGATGGCCTGCCGTCGAAATGGAACGCCTCGGTGCGCTCCCGCGCGAGCTACGGCAAGCTCGATGCGAGCCTGGACGCCGCTGCATCGATGCCGGCGCCGCAGCGGCTCGTGCTTCGCGATGTCGTGCTCAAGGGACCGCAGACCGATGCCCGCGCATCGCTCGACATCGATCTCGAGGACCGCACGGCCTCCGGCAAGGTCACGATCACCAGCGCCGACCTGGCCGCGTGGCGACCGATGACCGGAATCGCGCTTTCGGGCGCCGTGCGTGCAGACCTGACGCTCGGCTCTCGCGCCGGCGGCCGCTCGGGCGACACGACGCTCGTCAGCGGCAGCGCAAGCATTCGCGGCGGACAGCTTCCTGTCGGATCTTCGATCGTTGCCATCGGGACCATCGACGTCGAAGCCGACGGTCTCGAGCTTGGCGCGACGCCCGGAGGCGTCGCGCGCCTTCACGCTGGTAACGTACGGTCCGGCGAGCTGCTGCTGGCCGATGCAAACGCCGAGCTGCGCGGCGACGGGCGGCTGTGGAACGTCACGTCGCACGTCGATGTGAGACGCGACGGCCAGCTCCTGCTCGATCTGGCCGGCACCCTGCTTTCTTCCAATGCACCGGAGGTCACGCTGACCAGGGCTGACGGCACGGCGGCAGGGGTTCGAGTGTCGCTGGCGCAGCCTGCGACGCTGCGACTGGCTTCGCGCGACGCTGCGAAGTGGGACCTCTCGTCGTTGGCGCTCGCGCTCGGCGACAGCGGCCACGTGACGGTGCATGCGTCGCGAGGCCCGTCCGGCGTCCACATCGACGGCGATGCCACCACGCTTCCGCTGGAAGTCGTATCGTTCGTCGCGCCGTCGCTCGACCTCAAGGGGTCGGTGGACGGCAGCGTGCTCTTCGACGGTGCGAGCCTGATCGGCGGCAGCGGATCGCTGACGCTGCACGGACACCACATCATCAGTGCGGATCTCGAGGACGACGCGAGCGCACCGCTCGACGTCAGCGCCAACGGCACTCTCGGCAAAGGAAGGCTTTCCGGCTCCGCATCCGTGCTCGGTCTCAAGGACACGAGCATCGACCTGACGCTGGACGCGCCGCTCAGCTCGGCCGCGGCCGCCGGCGCGGTGGTCGTGGACCTCAGGTGGAAAGGCGACGTCGCCCAGGCCGAGGCACTGCTGCCGATCGGGGAAGACCAGGTTTCCGGGCATATCGACGCCGACCTCAAGCTTTCGGGCAACGTGTCCGCTCCGCGCGTGACCGGCCGCGCGGTGCTCGACGGGGGCGGCTGGGAGCATTCCCAGTCCGGACTGGTGCTGCGCGACGTGCATGCCGAGCTGGAAGGCGACGGCACCGCGCTGGTGCTGCGCAGCCTCACCGCGACCGACAGCGAGAAGGGCAGGATCGATGCGCACGGGCGCATCGACTTCCAGGGTTTTCCGGCCTTCGACGCAAGCTTCGACCTCGATGCGAAGAATGCCATGCTCGCGCGTCTCGACCTGGTGACGGCCAAGGCCGACGCGACGATTTCGGTCCGCGCTTCCCGCGGCGCGGAGCACGATGCGGCGGTGGAAGGCGAAGTAAAGGGGTCGGTGCACGTCGATGACGCGCGCATCGAAATCCCGCAGAAGTTCGTCGCCGACGTGCCCGAGATCGACGTGATCGACGTCGCTGCCCAGCTCGAACACGCTGCCGAGCTTGCGCCGGCACCGCGCCGCTCGCGTCTCGCGCTCGACGTCGATGTCACCGGCGACAACAGGATTTTCCTCACCGGCCGCGGGCTGGATTCCGAGTGGAGCAGCGACGTGCACGTGCGCGGCGATACCGCCGATCCGCGAGTGCAGGGCACGGTGACCTCGGTGCGTGGGCAGCTCAGCCTGCTCGGACGCCGCTTCGACGTCACCAACGGCACGCTCCGTTTCGATGGAGACAAGGGCAACGTGCCCTACCTGACGCTCACCGCGCAGGCAGAAGCCAACGACATCACGGCGTTCGCCGACATCACCGGGCCTGCAACCAAGCCGACGATCGAGCTTCGCTCCGAGCCGGCCCTTCCGCGCGACGAAGTCCTCTCGCGCGTGCTGTTCGGCCAGAGCGCCGCGACCCTGACGCCGATGCAGAGCATTCAGCTCGCCCGCTCGATCGCCGAGCTGACCGGCAGCCCTCTCGGCGGGGGAGGCGATTTCCTCGGCGGCATCGGCCGTTCGATCGGCCTGGATCGCCTCGGCATCGATTCGACCGAGAGCAAGACCAGCTCCGGAAGCAGCGGGGCTGCTGCGCTCACGGCCAGCAAGTACCTGACTTCCAACGTCTACCTGCGCGTGCAGCAGGGCCTGACGCCGGAGACGAGCGCGCTCAGCCTCGAATGGAAAGTGCTCAAGCACATCACGATCGAAAGCGACGTCAGCCAGGACGCCCAGGGTGAAGTGGGCGCCACCTGGCGTTGGGACTACTAGCCGTGTGCCGGCTCGCGGGCGTCGTGCTCGAAGAACTCCTTCCTCCGTTGCATCGCACCGTCGCCAGCCGTCACTGCCCGATCGTCAGCCCTCCGTCGATGATGTGCACCTGTCCGGTGATGAGGTCGTTGGTGACGAGCGCAACGATTGCGGCGGCGACGTCTTCCGGCTCGCACACTTTCTTCAGCACCGCACGCGCCGTGGCGAGCTGCTCGATCATCTCGTAGCTCTCGCCGTAGCCTTCCTGGAGCCAGCGCCCGCGGATGAAGCCCGGTGCGACGGCATTGACGCGGATGGAAGGGCCGAGCGCGCGTGCCAGCGTCAGCGTCAGGTTGTTGAGCGCGGCCTTGGACGCGCAGTACGGGATCGACGATCCGACGCCGTTGGTGCCCGCGATGCTCGAGGTCATGACGATCGCGCCGCCGCCGGCCGAATCCATCGCCGCCTTCACGGCGCGCGCGCATTGAAAAGGCCCGATGAGATTGACGCCGAGGATGCGCTGCCAGACTTGCGGCGTCAGGCGGTCGAGCTCGTGGTGCGCGATGAATTCGGTGGTGCCGGCATTGGCGACCAGTACGTCGATGCGACCAAGCTCGGCCGTGGCGGTCGCAGCGAGGCGGCGGCAGTCGTCGTCGGCGGCGACGTCGGCCTGGACGGCGATTGCCCGGACGCCGAGGGCGCGCGCTTCGGCGGCTGTCTCCTCCGCGGCCTGCTTCGACTTCGAGTAGTTGACCGCGACCGAGCAGCCCCGGCCGGCCAGCATCAGGGCCGTCGCCCGTCCGACACCGGTCCCGCCGCCCGTTATGACTGCAGCTTTTCCGTCCAGATTCATCACTTTTCCCTCATTTCGGCCGGCAGCCTGGCTGCCGGAGCATTGATATCCCCAATTTTCTACTTTCTTCCCACTGGTGATCTGTTAGGATCGCCGTTGTGACGGAAAAGAAAGACGAAGTCCCGGTCTCATCCCAGGCGCTGCTGACGATGAAAGAGGTGGCCGCCCGCACCGGCCTGCACCTCAAATCCGTCTACCGCCTGGCCGAGCGCGGCCAGCTTCGCACCGTGCGAGTCGGAAACCGCACGCTGCGCGTCCCGGCCAGCGCTCTTGCCGACCTCGCGTCGGGCCGAGACGACCAGCAGGAGGCCGGGCCGGTGCCCGGCGCGGAGGCAGACGTGTCCCAAGAACAAGGCGCAGTTCCTTCCCGTCGTCGCGGCCCGATGCAACCGGTCCTCAAGTCCGACAAGCTGCGGAGCGTCTGTTACGACATCCGCGGTCCGGTGCTCGCCCGCGCCAAGCAGATGGAGGACGAGGGCCAGCGCGTCATCAAGCTGAACATCGGCAACCCGGCCGCATTCGGATTCCGCGCGCCCGAGGAGATCGTCCAGGACGTCATCCACAACCTTCCCGACGCGTCGGGCTACTGCGATTCGAAGGGGCTGTTCGCGGCGCGCAAGGCGATCATGCACTACACGCAGACCAAGGGCGTGCGTGGAGTGACGATCGAAGACATCTACATCGGCAACGGCGTGAGCGAGCTGATCTCGATGACGATGAACGCGCTGCTGAACAACGGCGACGAAGTGCTGATCCCCGCACCCGACTACCCGCTGTGGACCGCCGCGGTCACGCTCTCCGGAGGCACGCCGCGCCACTACCTGTGCGACGAGAGCAAGGGCTGGATTCCCGACCTTGCCGACCTGCGCTCGAAGATCACGTCGCGCACCCGTGCGCTGGTCGTCATCAATCCCAACAATCCGACCGGCGTGCTTTACCCCGACAGCGTGCTGCGCGAGCTCGTCGCGATCGCGCGCGAGCACGGCCTGATCATCTACGCCGACGAGATCTACGACAAGGTCCTCTTCGACGGGCTGCGGCACACGGCGATCTCCACGCTGACCGGTGACCTGCTGTGCCTCACCTTCGGCGGCCTGTCGAAGAACTGGCGCGCCTGCGGTTACCGCTCGGGCTGGTGCATCGTCACCGGCGACAAGAGCCAGGCGCGCGACTACATCGAAGGCCTCGACATCCTGGCGTCGATGCGTCTTTGCGCGAACGTCCCGGGGCAGCACGCGATCCAGACGGCGCTCGGAGGATACCAGAGCATCGACGATCTCGTCGCTCCGGGCGGCCGCCTGACGCGCCAGCGCGACCTTGCGTGGGAAATGCTGACGGCCATCCCTGGTGTGACCTGCGTCAAACCGCAGGCGGCGATGTACCTGTTCCCGCGCCTGGACCCGGAGATCTATCCGATCGAGGACGACGAGCAGTTCGTGCTCGAGTTCCTGTCGGAGGAAAAGGTGCTCGTGGTGCAGGGCACCGGCTTCAACTGGCCGTCCCACGATCATCTTCGCGTCGTGTTCCTGCCCAACCCCGACGACCTCACCGAGGCCATCGGGCGCTTCGCGCGCTTCCTCGAGGGGTACCGCCAACGCCACGCCGGCCACCGCGCGCGCAAGGCGGCGGCGGGCACCGAGGCCACCGCGGTGGCCTGAGGACCCGGGGTTACGGCGGCCCGAGGCTGTCGGCCTGGCCGGCCACGCCGACTTCGGTCGCGAGCTTGGCGACGTTCTTGATCCAGACGTAGCCGCTGCCGGTTTCGACCAGGCCGTCCTTCTTCCACTGTTGCAGGATCTTGTTGACCGTCTCGCGCGAGCTCGAGATGCTCGCCGCCAGCTCGCGCTGGGGCAGGCGGTGCAGCACGCGAAGGCCTTCGCCGGTGGTCTCGCTGTTGACCTTCGCGAAATCGAGCAGGCAGCGGAACAGGCGCGCGGCCGGCGACAGGAACGCCGAACGCTCGGCCATCTCGTTGGTCGCGCGCAGCTTGCCGCACACGACCGACAGCACGCGGAACAACAGGTCGGTGCGCACGCGCAGGAAGTCGAGCACCGACTGGCGGTCGAGGCTGAGCAGCGTCACGTTGGTGAGCGCCACCGCGTCGGCCGATCGCTCGCGGCCGTCGAGCACCGACAGCTCGCCGAAGAGCTGGCCGCGCTCGACGATGTTGAGCAGCAGCTCGGTGTTGCGCGGCGATGTCGCAATGATCTTGACGCGTCCGGAGACGACGATCAGCATCGTGTCGCCCGGCGCCCCGCGGTGCAGCAGCACCGTGTCGGCCTTGGCGCGCACGACGCGCACGGCGTCGGCAAGCGGGGCCACCTCGGCGTCCTGGAGGCCGCGGAAAAGCAGCGACTGACGCAGCAGGGTGCAGATCTCGCGAATCGACGGCTCGCTCATCGGCAGCTAGATACGGCAGGCGCCGGGCTTAGGAAAGAAGCCGAACCGAGGGGCAATGCGATGCGCACCGGCCGGTAGGCATCGATCCGTGGGTCAGTGAAAATCCCGGCTCGCGGAGGGCTCCGGCCTGCGCACGAGATCGGGTGCCCACAGCTCGCGGGCGACGACGTGCACGACGCCGCCGTCGGACTGCAGGGTGCCGGCGACGCCGAGGAACGAAGCGCTACGGGCGAGCACCGGATACCGGTCGAACACGCTCTGCCACAGGATCACGTTGACGAAGCCGGTTTCGTCCTCGAGGGTCATGAAGACGACGCCCTTGGCCGTGCCCGGCCTCTGGCGACAGATGACGATGCCGGCGTAGCGCACCCGGTTTCCCCCTGGCACGCGCGAAAGCTCGACAGCGGTCGGAAGCCCGCGGCGGCGCAATTCCGGCCTGAGCGGCTCGAGCGGATAGCCGCGCACGCTGTGCGCCGTGCGCAGGTGGTCCCACGCGATCGTCTCGAAGCGGGTCAGCTGCGAAAAATCGGGCTGGGGGGAGCGGTCCTCCAGCAAAAGCGCCGCATCGTCGCCGTCGGCGGCGCCGGCCTGCCACAGCGCGCGGCGCCGGTCGCTTTCGAGGTTTTCGAGGGCGCCGGCCTCGGCGAGGGATTCGAGCGCGCCGCGGCCGATGCCGCTCTTGCGTGCAAGATCGTCGATCGACGCGAACGGCGTGGTCGCCTCCGCCTGCCTGGCGCTCACGATTGCCTCGGCATCCTTCCTGGCCAGCCCCTTGACGAAGCGCAGACCCATCCTCACCGCGAAGTCGGCGGCCGTCAGCTCCATCGTCGAATCGACGTCGCTTGCGAGCACGTCGATCGGCAGCACCTCGACGCCGCTGCGCTGGGCATCGGCGACGATGGTCGAAACCGAATAAAACCCCATCGGCTGGGCATTGAGCAGCGCGCACGTGAACTCGACGGGCCAGTGGCAGCGCAGCCAAGCCGTCGCGTAAGCGATCAGCGCAAAACTGGCGGCGTGGCTTTCGGGAAAGCCGTACTCGCCGAAGCCGCGGATCTGCTCGAACACGCGCTCGGCGAACTCGCGGCGAATTCCCTTGGCCATCATGCGGGCGGTCAGCCTTTCGCGGTGCTTCTCGATGCGGCCGGTGCGGCGCCACGCGGCCATGTCGCGCCGCAGCTGGTCGGATTCGCCGGGAGTGTAGTCGGCCGCCACCATCGCAAGGCGCATCACCTGCTCCTGGAACAGCGGCACGCCGAGCGTCTTCCTGAGCACCGGCTCGAGGCACTCGTGGGGATACTCGATTTCTTCTTCGCCGCTTCGGCGCTTCAGGTAAGGATGCACCATGCCGCCGGTGATCGGGCCGGGGCGCACGATGCTGACCTGCACGACGAGGTCGTAGAACGTGCGCGGTCTCAGGCGCGGCAGCATCGCCATCTGCGCACGGCTTTCGACCTGGAAGACGCCGACCGTCTTCGCACGGCACATCATTTCGTAAGTCGCCTCGTCTTCGGCCGGGATCGTCGCCATCGAAAGATGGATGCCGCGGCAGCGGCCGAGCTCCTTCATCGCAAGATCGAGCATCGTCAGCGCACCGAGCCCGAGCAAGTCGACCTTGAACAGGCCGATCGCCTCGATGTCGTCCTTGTCCCACTGGATCACGGTGCGCTCCTGCATCGTCGCGTTCTCGATCGGCACGAGGTCGCTCACCGGCTCGTGACCGAGAAGAAAACCGCCGGGATGAATGGAAAGGTGGCGCGGGAAATCGAGGATCTCGTTGGAAAGCGCGAGCAGGTGGGCGCCGGTGCCCTGGTCGGGATCGAGGCCGGCGGCGCGGAGCGGGTCGGGGCTGACGTCGCCGTAATGCGACAGCAGGCGCGCGAGGCGATCGACCGTCGTCGCGGGAATGCCGAGTGCTTTTCCGACGTCGCGCACTGCCGAGCGCGGCCGGTAGCGCACGACGTTGGCCACCATCGCCGCATGGCTGCGCCCGTACTTTTCGTAGACGTGCTGAATCACTTCCTCGCGGCGCTCGTGCATGATGTCGAGATCGATGTCGGGAGGCTCGGCGCGCTCCCTGGAAAGGAAGCGCTCGAAGAGGAAATCCATGCGCACCGGATCGATCGCGGTGATGCCGAGGCAGTAGCAGACGGCCGAGTTGGCCGCCGAGCCGCGGCCCTGGCACAGGATGCCGCGGCTGCGGCAGAACTCGACGATCTCGTGCATCGTCAGGAAATAACCGCCGTAGTCGAGCTCGCCGATCAGCTCGAGCTCGCGACCGAGCTGCCGCGCGACGTCGTCCGGCACCTGGCCTCCGTAGCGGCGCGCGGCGCCGGCCAGCGCGAGGTTGCGCAAGTGTTCCTTTTCCGTGGTGCCGTCGGGAAGGCGCTCGCCGGGATAGCGATAGCGGACCTGGTCGAGGGAAAAACGGCAGCGCGAAGCGACTTCGCGGGTGCGCTCCAGCGCTGCCGGATCATCGGCAAAAAGGCTCGCCATCGCGTACGGCGTCTCCAGCGCGTGCTCGGCGTTGGCCTGGATGCGACGCCCGGCCGTTGCCACCGTGCAGCCTTCGCGGATGCAGACGAGCACGTCGTGCAGCGGCCGGCGTGCGCGCACGTGGTAGAGCACCTCGCGCGCGGCGACGACGGGAAGAGCGTAACGCGCGGCGCGCTCGCGAAGGCGCGCTTCCTGGCGCGGCTCTTCGGCGCGGCGATGGCGCGCGACCATCGCATAGAGGCGATCGCCGAACGCATCGACGAGATCGCGCGCCACCAGGTGAGGATCGATGCGGCTGGCGATCAGGCTCTGGTCTCCTCCCCACAACGCGACCTGGCCGCCGGCATGCTCGCACACCTCGCGCCAGGTGTTCCACGAGTCGCCTTTCTCGCAGCGCAGGCGTCCCTTGGTGACGAGGCGGCACAGGTTGCGGTAGCCGTCGCGGTCGCAGGCGAGCAGCACGATGCGCGTGCCGTCTTCGATCGTGATCTCCGACCCGACGATCAGGTGGACGCCGACTTCGCGCGCGCGCTGGTGGGCACGCACGATGCCGTAGACGCCGTCGACATCGGTAAGGGCGAGCGCGGCCAGCCCGAGCTCGGCGGCCTTGTCGACGAGCTCCTCGGGATGGCTGGCACCTCGCAGGAACGAGGCGTTGCTCTTGCACCACAGGGCGGCGTGGGGAAGCACCCGGCCGCTCTAGCAGAGGGCGATAGGGCGAACAAGGGGCGAAACTACGGCAAGGCTTCTGGTGCCCGGTGCCCCGTCATCATTCAAAAATGGGGTGGGCTCGAGCCGGCGGACAGTCCGG